>CAZMOX010000127.1:0-6467 GCA_964567895.1 uncultured Spirochaetales bacterium
TCTTGTCAATCCCCTTATGACTGTTTTAGCCATAGGTAATGGTATGATGCTTACCTCTGCTATGATATAGTCAATTCGTCACTTGCTTTGGACAGCAGCGCAGTTGAAGAATCTGCTCTACCGTTGAGCAAAAAAAAGAGTCGGTTTACAGCGGAAGATTTTTTCACTTACCTGGGAAAAGAGCGACTACAATTGACCCGCAAAGTAATTGATAAGATTAAAGACGAGCTTCAAAAGATCTTACCGCAATGGGAGAAGTTGATTGCAATAAGCTTTCTACCGCAAGAATTTCGAGGGCGCTATCAGAAAATTATAGATGACAGGGCACGACGATTGTTTGGCTGATTTAAGGTAAAAATACAAACTTGTAAAATCACTTTTTAAGATATTCAGCATCCAGCTTATAAAAAATAGTAAGACTGTCTACTAACCCGCCGGGTCTGCTTCTATGCAGCCATAGTCGTTTAAACTCTTTACCAAGTTGATCCAAAACCCCTGAAAGCTCTAATCTTCTACTCAAGGGTATCTCTTTAATTCTCCTGCCCGTTGTTTTAAATATATCAACAGCCAGATCGACCCCATATCGCAGCAACCTGGAAGTAAACAGAAGTTCTTCTTTTAACAGTTTTGCATCTGATCCTTCTAAATCCATCTCTTCAAGAAGACTATCAACATGGTCAAGAACAGGATAAGCTGAAAAAAAATCAATCTTTCCAAACTTCCGGTATTCCTCTTGGTATCCATTGTATGAGGGACCAAGCATAACCGCTGCAAAGATGCTCATATTATGCATATTATGAGAATAATCCTTATACAATTTTGCCATCTTCAAAAGTGCTTCTGCTGCCTTTCCTGTTTTATCTTTAAAATAATGGATGCTCAGGTTTCTCTCGAAATCAATTTCCGTACCCTGCTGACCGCTCCATGCAGCGGAAGCCCCGGCCATATACCCCGGGACAGGAACTGGATACTGCTGCCAGTGACCATTATCTCCCCATTCGATGATCATAAAGCCGGCCGCTCCATTATTAATACCATACTTTGCAGCTGACGCGATATTTCCTAAAGCAGTTTCCCATCGACCGGCTATGGAGTTCCAGGCAGAAGTACCTGCACAGACGTAGAATTCAATTCCCGATTCCGCAAATGCTTTTGTTTCTGATTCAAAGGGGTGGTTTGCTTCATAACCCCAATTCATGGCAATTAAATTTTTCGGTACAGCGTCTATGAGTTCAGGATGATTTAAAATAATATCACCCCAGAATTGCATTTTCTTTCCCCGGCCGCTTACTACTTTCTCCAATTTCTTGATAAAATCCAGATATACTCGGCCAACACCAATTTGTTCGCATCTATCTTTGCTCTTTCCCTGTCCCAGATCGAATGTCTCATCTCCCCCAACATTCAAGGTATTACTGGAAAAACAGGGAAGCAATTCATCATAGAGATCTGCAATAAAGGGTATTATATCCTCAGATTCCGGATAAAAAGTGGAGGATACATCGAAATGACCTCCCCATGGATCGTCAAACCCATCCGGGGCTTCAGCCAAAGAAATATATTCATCATGCTTTAACCACCTTTCCATGTGTCCAAAGGAGTTCTGATTAGGGACAAGTTCAATTGCTCTGTCAATGCAGTATTTATCCAGCTTTCTAATCTCTTCTACAGTAAAAGGAGAGGCATCCTTCCATACCTTTTCGTGTTTTTTATATGCGAATGTATGCTCTGTATAGAGCTGTAACTGGTTAAGCTTTAATTCTGACCATAAATCAACCAGGCGGTATATGGTTTCCATTTTAGGAACCCTGTTTCGGCTGATATCCAACATTACAGCCCGTTGCCTGAATACAGGCTTATCACTGATCATAAGACATATAAGGTTCCCGAATGAATCCAACTGCCTGATTAATTGTTTCAAGGTCATCATTGCAAAAAACAATCCGGAAAAACTTGAAGACCTTATTTCAATATTGGCTTCATCTATATTCAGCTCGTAGCTTTCAACTGGTAAATTTGAGACTTTTATATATTTTATAAATGAAGGGATCTTTTTAGATAAGTTATAGCTGTTAATGCTCTTTCTTATTTGCTCAGTAACTTTATAAAGTCCGGACTTTTCAATACATACTGCTGGTTCAGGTACAAAAGTATAGTGCATATCTGACATTATCCTTTAATTGCTCCGGCAACAACCCCTCTCGTGATCCGTCTGTTGAAAATACTATAGGTAACAACAATCGGAAGGATTGAAATCATCAGACCTGCAAATTGAAGATGGAAATTGGGGGTTCTTGGATTCGCGAATGCAACAAGTGCAGGAGGCAACCCCCGTGTCGCGGGACCGGATATTATAAAACCAAGTAGAAACTCATTCCATGAGGCCAAACCTGTCATGATGCCTATTGTAACCATAACAGGCACTGTCATGGGTAGAATAATGGATAGAAACATCCTAATATTTCCGGCACCGTCAATAAAGGCAGATTCAATCAGGGAATCAGGCAAACCTTTTATATATTCCGTTCCAAGAAATATAGCAAGAGGCAGGCTAACAGCGGTATATGTCAGTATTATTCCAAGTCTTGTATTTGTTAAACCCATTTTCAAAAGCATAATAAATAAGGGAATAATTACAGAGTGGGTCGAAATAAGTATTCCAAAACCAATGAAAATATAAATGTACTTCGAGACTCTTTTAAACGGCATTTTTGCAAAAGCATAACTGGCCATCATTGCACTTAGTAATACAAAAACAACTGAAGTTACTGTATATATCATAGAATTAAAAAAACTCAGACCAAGTCTGCCTATTTCCCATGCCTCAATATAATTAATAAACTGAGGAATCTCCGGAAGAGAAAATGCATTCTTCTGTATTGCATGATTTGTTTTCAAGGATGAGTAGGCCAGCCAAAAAAGAGGATATATTGTTAAAATTGTGTATGAAAGAAATAATGCATAGGTGGATATTTTTCCTACAAATGCTTTTATTGATTTTTTCTTTATACCACTTAAGCTCATTTAATCCTCCCTCATGGGGTTAAGTCTTTTCCCGACAAAACTTGCAATCCCTATAAAAGCTACACTAATAAATACTATTGTTGTTGATATAGCACTGCCGAAGGCATATTTATTTGCCCTGAATGCATAGTGATACATGTAAGTAGGCAAAACAAGGTTGGCGTTCGCAATTCCCTGTCCATCATTTGGTGCCAAAACAAAAATGAGATCAAATCCCTTAAGAGAACCGGAGATAGCAAGTATGGAATTGATGACAATAACGCCTGCAAGTGCAGGTACAATTATTTTTCTGAAAATCTGTGTCTCGGTTGCTCCGTCAATCTGTGCTGCCTCAATAATACCAGGATCAAACTTCTGTAAATTTGCAAGAAATACAAGCATGAAATACCCGGTATATACCCACAAAAGGGCAATACCAACAGGTATCATCGCTGTATGAGGGCTTAAGAACCATTTGAAAACAAATTTCGGATTATCGGTAAGCAACCGCATTAATCCTGTAGCTGCGCCCCGGATACCAAAAAAGTTACGCCATAATATACCCACAACGACCGTTGAGATTACCTGAGGTAGAAATACCATAGCCTGGAAAAAATTTGCAAAATTAACTCTCTTTCGATATAAAAGGTATGCCATTACGAGACCAAAAGGAATTTGACCAAATAATGATACAGCAACAATAAACAAGTTATTTTTTAGTCCTGTCCAGAATTTACTGTCCGCAAACATTTTTTCGTACTGATCAAACCATACAAATTCAGCCTTCTGATTAGGTTTGAAATCATAATTTGTAAATCCCAGACCCAAAGAGAACAAAATAGGACCTGCAACAATGATGATATAAAACAGAAGTACAGGTGCTACCATTAGTATGTAAACAGGTATATCGTTTTTATTCCGCTGTAAACTCAACTCTATCTCCTTCCTGAAAGTAGCGGGAGCACTTTGTGCTCCCGCTACATAGACTACATAAATACAGTTTATCTCATCATTGCAGCTTCAATTTCAGCAGCAACTTCTTCAGCAGTCTTAGTCCCCAGTCCAAGTTCCTGTAAACCGGTGTTTGTAATAGTAACAGGATCCCCGGTGATCATATTGTCCATTGTAAGAGTAACCAGTGCTGCATTATTAAGGAATTCACCCTGAGCTTCTGTACCTTCCTTGTATACAATGCTTCCGGAAATTTTATAGGAGGGAAGAACACCCTGTGTTTCAGCTCTAACTCTGTGAGCATATTCTCCTGAAATGAAGCTTAAAAGTTTTTTTGCAGCTTCGAATTTTGCAGGATCCTCAGTTGCCGGTTTTGTTATTGCATACCCTGGAGTTACACCGCCATTAATTGAGCCTGCATATTTTTCTCCCGGAATTGCGGGAAAAGCTATCCATCCAACCTTTGATGCAAAATCCGCATCAAATCCGCCAGCTCTCCATCCACCATCGATCATATAGACAGCCTCATCATTTATGAACATGCTTAAAGATGTTCCATAATCTGTAAGAACTGATTCTTCGGGAAGAACCTTGTCTACATAGAGCTGTCTGACCATTTTCAGAGCATTTACTGCAACATCTCCTGTAAATTTAGCTTTTCCTTTATAAACATCTGTAATCCACTCAGCCCCACCATATCGACCCAGGAAAGTAGAAAAAAGACATGTGCCCATAACCCAGGTATCAGCATTTGCCATGGCAATTGTGGTATAACCAGCATTATTTATAGTGTCTACCTGACCTTTAAGATCTTCATAGGTTTCAGGAATGGAAAGTCCAAGCTCATTCAGTATTTCTGTGTTTACATACATTACATGATGTGCACCAACACCGATTGGAACGGTCCACATTTCGCCATTTGGTCCAAATCCCGTCATTGAATTGGCAAAGTAATCATCCTGATTTATAAAAGGTCTTTGATCTATCGCAATTCCTGCATCAAGTAAAGGTTGAAGTCTATCGCCGCTCTGCCACGCATAAAGAATATCAGGAACTGTCCCTGCGGCAAGAAGTGCCTGAAGTTTCTGATGATAAGTCTCATCATATTGAGAATCATCCTCAATTACGATATCTGGATTCTGTTTAAGAAATTCATCTTTTATAGTTAACCATGCCTGCCCTTCCGGTGTTGTAAGATCACCATAATTAAAAACATTTAATACTACTTTTTCTTCTGTTGCTTCTGTTTGAGCACCTGCAAAAACAGAGTTTGTCAAAACAAAAAGCATGACAACCAAAATACTCATAATTTTTTTCATAAAAATCCTCCTCTAAAACTGTCTCTCCATACGGAGAGATAAAAATAATCCAAACAACAATTCAAAAAAGTGAATTGTCGTCGTTTACCTCTCTTAAATTGCTGATTTTTAATTCAATTGCAAGTTCAAAATCAACAAACAATCTATTCAGAACCATACCTGCAGCTCCAAAAGCTACAGCCCTGTCACCAAGAGAAGAAAACATAATTTCTCTTTTAGCTGCAAAAGGAAAAGGCCAGTTTATTTTTAATTCATCCTTAAGTACTTCACTAATTTCCGGACGATATTTCTCAATATCACCCCCTAAAAACACATGACTCAAATTAAAGGTATTGATCAGCAAAGCAAGGTTTTTTCCAAGTTCTTTGAAAAACTTATTCAGGATATCAGGATCCTTCTCAATCAGGATAATCTCATCTTTTGTCAGGGCGAATTGCCCATTGTGGGTATCTACAGCAAAGGCACTTCTGAATTCACCGGCGAAAAATCCATTCCCATAGTGAACTTTACCATCTATTACAATACCTAAACCTACAGAAATCGCTTCATGAATCTCTTCTTCATTCAGATTTCTAAACTCAACAAGAACAAAAAGAAAATCTCTTAGATTTCTTTTTCGATGAAATACTAATTCTCCCCAGGAGCAGCAGTTTGCATCATTCTCCAGAAAAAATGGAACATCATACCTTGAAGCTATTTTTTCTTTGAAATTATATTCATCAATAAAATCGAGAGGAATGGAATACCTGATAACACCTTCAACAGGATCGACAATTCCTGAAACTCCAACACCAATTCCGAGAAGGGGAATTCCAGTTCGTTTCTGCTCTTCAGTAACTCTTGACATAATTTCAAGAAAACACTCTTCAAAATTATCACTTGAAATCTCTATCCGCTCAGATTTATAGAAAAGAATTTCTCCATCAAGATCTGTCGCAACAGCTATATAGAACTGAGGTCTGATCTCAAAACCTATCACACAGCCGAACTTTTTATTGAGTATAAGAAAAACCGGCTTTCTCCCGCCTTTCGGACCTGAAATCCCTTCCTCAGCCTGAAGAATAATTCCATTTCCAAGAAGTTCATTTACTATATGAGTTACAGTAGATTTGTTTAATTCAAGCCGACTTGCAATTTCTACACGGCTTATAGAACGGGCTAACCATATTTCTCTTATGATTCTTAGAGTATTAT
>CAZMOX010000128.1:0-6380 GCA_964567895.1 uncultured Spirochaetales bacterium
ATCATGACAGCGGCAACATTAAACGTAAACTTAAATTCAGAAAAGGCGGTGTGATTATTATGAAAAACACTAACACATTAATTAAAAAAAAAATGCTCCTGAAGTGAAACAGGTTAATGGTGGTATTCATCTTTTGAAGAAGATTCTTAATTTTCAGGAATCGGCGATTTTATTCGTTTTCATAATATTCTGTATTCTACTATCTATTGTAGCACCTAGGTTTTTGCTTCCGCAAAATATTTCAAATGTTATTAGGCAGTTTTCAATGGTCGCTATTGTTGCAGTGGGAATGAGTTTTGTAATTATATCCGGTGGGATAGATCTTTCTGTCGGAGGAATAGTAGCTTTTGTCGGCGTATCAGTGGCATGGATGATCGTAAACATGGGTGTTCCTATATGGCTCGCAATAATTATCGGTCTTGCTTTGGGTTCTCTTTTAGGGTTTTTCAATGCAATACTGATTGTACGTGTCGGATTGCCGCCGTTCATCGCAACGCTGGGTACAATGCAGATTTCCAGGGGCCTGGTTCTCGCTCTGACCAAAGGTTACCCTATCAGACCTTTTCCAGAAACTTTCCTGGCTATCGGCCATGGTAAGATCGGTGTTATTCCCGTTCCCATTGTAATCATGGTCGTCGTTGTGATTGTGGCGCATATTTTTTTGAGTAAAACGACAACTGGTCGGTATATCTACTATACGGGAAGTAATCTTGATGCAGCAGTTTTGTCTGGAATTAAAACTAAGCAGATTTTATCGTCAGTTTATATAATCACCGGTTTTCTCTGCGCTGTTGCAGCCGTTGTGTTGACAGCTCGGCTCTCTTCTGCTCAGAGCAATATGGCCGAAGGTTGGGAGCTTGATGCGATAGCTGCAGTTGTTATAGGAGGGGCAAGTCTATCCGGCGGAGAGGGGTCAATTATCGGTACGCTGATAGGAGCGGCAATTATGGGAGTTATCAGGAACGCTCTGGTTCTCCTTCACGTTTCGGTCTATTGGCAGGCCGTCGTTATCGGTTGCGTAATTATTGCGGCAGTTACCATAGATAAAGTCAGGCATAAGGCAAATTGATATCAGGGGGATTACATGAGATTTGAAGGACAGACAGCATTACTTACAGGAGCAGCAAGAGGAATAGGAAAGGCCATAGCAAGAAAACTGGCCTCCGAAGGCTGCTATGTTGAGATTACTGATATAGACGAAAAGGCAATAGATACAGCAGTTAGAGGAATAAATGATGAGTTTCCGGGGTTTGCAGGCGGTTCAATAATGGATGTAACTGATACATTATCGATACGTCAGATTGTAACAAAACTTAAAAGTGAAAAAGTCAGGATTGATATCCTTGTAAATAATGCAGGTGCAAATGGAAAGAGCTGGGTCGTCGATCTTGATGAGAAATTATGGCAGACGATTATTCAGACAAACCTTACGGGTACGTTTCTCTGTTCCAAAGCTGTATTGCCTGGAATGATTGAAAATAGAAAAGGACGAATTGTAAATGTTGCTTCAATCGCCGGCAAGCAGGGTGAATCGGCAGGCAGTGCCTATTGTTCTTCAAAGTTTGGGGTTATCGGTTTTACCCAGTCGCTGGCACTCGAAGTAGCGGATAAAAATGTACTTGTAAATGCAGTCTGCCCAGGACCTATTCAGACGGAACTTGGCGAGCTCGGAATTAATCAGGATGCAGCGCTCAGAGGTCTTGATCCAGATGAGTTTCGACAGTGGTTTATTGACCGAACACCGTTTAAACGGCAGGGAACTGTTGAGCAGGTAGCGAATATGGTTGCATTTATTGTTTCCGACGAATGTGATTTTACCACCGGTGCCGCGTTCAATGTGAACGGCGGAATAATAATGCATTAGAGGTGGGTATGAAACAGATAACCGAAAATGTCTATGCTGCTGATAATTATGCCGGAGATAATCCGGCATATGTTAAAACAGCAGAGGGAATTGTTATTATTGATCCGCCTCAAATGCCGTCGGTTGCCGTTGAGCTATTGGATATTGTGAAGTCACAGGGGCCGTTGAAATGGCTTATCAATACGGAGCATCACCCAGACCATACATTCGGCAATTATTATTTTAACAATATGGCGCCGGTTGTTGCGCATAGAGAATTGTATTCAAGATTTATGACGGCACCGGGACTTGATTGTTATCATAAAAACCTTGATGAGACAAAAGTTAATGATCCTGAGGGTTTGAAATATTATCCGGAAGAGAATGAGTACTGGCAGAACTGCAACAGGCCCAATGTACTGTTTGATGATTATCTGAAGATTACAGTCGGTGAGCATGATTTTGAATGTTATCACACAGGAGGACACACGATTGATCAAATCTGTGTTTACTGTCCACAGGAGAGGGTCCTGTTTCCCGGCGATACAATCTTTAGTCAGGTACAGATTTTCTTTGCAGAAGCGGATCCGTTTATAATTCTTGAAGCGCTGGATTTTATCGAACAGTTTGATGCTCAATATATTGTTCCAGGGCACGGTGCAATCTGCACAAAAGATGCAATCAATGAGAACAGAGCGTTCGTCTTGGACTGGATTAGTGCTGTGCAGAATGGAATAGCAAAGGGCTGGAGCAAAGATGAATGCATGGAGCACATCAGTTTTGCTGATCGGTATCCGATAGATGTTGGGCTTGATGCCGTTTTGCATGATCTGCAGAAAGGTAATTCAGGCAAACTTTATGATTATCTGACAAGCAAAGGCCGGGGAAGAGGATATACGCTAACCCCATAAAAAAGAAGGAAAAAACTATGAAAATTGCAGTAATTAACGAGGTTAGCGCGGCGCATAGGAATGCGGATATTGTAAACGCGCTTGACGGCAGAGGGTTTGAGATTCTGAATATAGGAATGAAAAGTCCTGATGAAGATAACAAGATTTTTTATACGCATACTGGCCTATTGACTGGGCTTGTGCTTAATCTCGGTATTGCCGACTTTGTCGTTGGTGGTTGTGGAACCGGTCAGGGATATCTTGATTCGGCAATGCAGTACCCTGGTGTATTTTGCGGCCATATTCTCAACTCGATGGATTCATGGCTGTTTGCCCAAATTAACTCCGGCAATTCAGTATCTCTCGCGCTGAATCAGGGTTACGGATGGGCTGCCGAGGTTAATCTCAGATTTATATTCGACAGGCTGTTCGAAGTAGAACATGGTTCAGGATATCCGAAGAATCGGGCTGAACCGCAGGAAAAGATGAGAAAAATGCTTGAGAAGGTATCAGAATCCACACATAAATCATTAGCAGAAATCATCACTGATCTTGATGATGAGGTTATGGAGCCGGCTTTGAGTTACCCCGGTATTTTGGAGCTGCTTGATATTGAAAATATTGAAGATGAGCAGATAAGAACAGCACTTATTCAAAGAAGCAATAGGTATAGCTAATGAAAGCGCAATTAGAAGAAACAACATTAGAAGATCTAACAGCAAAGGCCCGCAGAGTCAGAGAACTGATTCTTAATACGACGTACAACGCAGGCTGCGGCCATACCGGAGGTTCACTTTCCGAGGTGGAAATCTTAACAGCATTGTTTTTCAGTTTTATGGACGTAAATGAAAGCAGTCCAAAAAAAGAGGAGCGCGACAGGTTTATCCTGTCGAAGGGGCATGCAACACCGGGGTATTATTCAACTCTTGCTCTCCGTGGATTCTTTCCGGAAGAAGAACTATCGGGTTTTGATTCTCTCGGAAGTATTTTACAGGCTCATCCGGATATGCATAAATGTCCCGGTGTTGATTTTTCAAGTGGTTCACTCGGCCGGGGACTATCCATCGGCGTAGGTATGGCGTAGAGCCTTGTCCAAAGAGGAATAAAAAGTGTTACTTTTGTGCTTGTTGGAGATGGTGAAGGGCAGGAAGGACAGATCTGGGAAGCGGCGATGTATGCAGGTGCGAAAAGTATAAAGAATATTGTCTGTATAGTTGATTACAATAAAGTTCAGCTTGCCTCAACTACTGCAGAGGGTCTGTAGTTGTGATTGCGCATACTGTGAAGGGTAAGGGTGTAAGCTTTATGGAAAGGCGTTATCAATAGCACGGTAAAGCACCAAATGATGAAGAGTTTAGGACAGCAATAGATGAGATATATGCAGGATGTGCAAAATGAAATTAGGCGAAGCAATAGCTCCGAGGGTAGTCTTTGGTGAAACCCTCGTTGAGTTGGTTTCAGGTAGAAGCAAAAAGGTTCTGGCGACGGTTGAAGATGCCATATGGGCACAGAAAGCTCTCGAAGCTGCTGAAGAATCAGAGCGTGGTGGACGAACAATAACAATATCTGCTGAATAAGGAGTTATTTAGAAGTAATGAAAAAAAAACAGAATTTTACACAAGGATTTAAATGAACTGATTGGAAGTACAGCTCACGGTGATGCGATAATAATTAGTGATGCAGGTTTCGCGATTCCAGAGAATGTACACAGGATCGAATTGGCTATTAAAGCCAATGAGCCGGATATTATTCATATTCTTGATCTCATTAAAGATGAATGCATTATTGAAAAAATTGAAATAACGGAAGAGTGCAGGATAAACAACAAACTTCACTATGATGATATTGTTTATTTGATGAAAGATGAGATTGCTGTTATAGAAGAGATTACACATAAAGAGCTCCAGAGAGATATACTTCCGAACTGCCGGGCGGTTGTCAGTACCGGGTCATTCAAGCCTTACGGAGATGTGGTTATTTATCCTGGAATTGATGCCGCTAAGTGGTTTGACAGAGAAGGTGTTACCGTTCCTGATTTTTATAAAAATAGGGTTCCAGAGAAAAAATAAGATTGTAAGGAAAGAATCGAGGCTGTCGGTGCCCGAGTAAGGGAACTGCCTCTAACGCCGGATAGAATCTGGCGCAAAATCAACAAAAAAAAGATTGAGGACAATATGACTACCTTTCAGAAAAATGAAGATCTCTTAACAAACGGACTTGTAAAGTTATTGAGGATTAAAGATTCGGATATCCGGATCACGACTCTCCGTCAGGGAAATAATGCCGTGGATCGGGGGATCCATACCGGAGGGGCTTTCTCTGCGATCATTCCCATGGTTTCGGTATATTACGGCGGTTACCTGAATCTGGACATCCAGGATCCAACCCGGATTGGTCAGGATATGTTCCTCCTAAGCAAAGGCCATGCTGTGGCTGCCATGGCATCGATTCATGCCGACCTGGGCTACTTTCCACCGGAAATCCTGGAGAATTCCCGATCCCTGGAGAGTATTTTGAACGGTCATCCCGGACCGATCCTCCCTGGGACCCAAGTGGCCACTGGCCCCCTAGGGCAGGGGGTTGCCCTTGCACAAGGTTTTGCCATGGCAGGGAAATGGTCTCCCTCTTTCGATGTATACTGTGTAACCGGAGACGGAGAACTCCAGGAAGGGGTCGTCTGGGAGGCGATTATGCACGCGCCCCAGGCTAAGCTCGACAATCTCTGTATGATTGTAGATAAAAACGAAGGACAACTGGATAATTCCGTTCAGCTCATATTTTCAATGACCAACCTACCCGAGCAGATTCGGGCCTTTGGCTGGAGAGTTTTTGAGGTGGATGGAACCAGCTACAGTTCTGTGTTGGAAGCCCTGAACGGATTTGCCGGACTTCCCAGGGACGGAAAACCCACGGCCATTGTCTGCAATACTAAGAAAGGATACGGTTCGTTTTCCAAAGGGTTGAACCTGCACAAAGTAACTCTTTCCCAGGTGGTTTTCGAACAGGAAACCTCCTTGCAGGAGGCTCAGAGACTCAGCCGGATATCCGAATATCTGGAATTTGAAGATTCTCTTGAAAAAGCGGGAAAGGCCGAAGTCTTATCTGAACTTCGGGCAAGGGCACAATCCATGGGGCTGAAGCTGAAAATGGGCAGATCTGCACAGGAAAAAACCGACGGGGGAGCCTCCGCCGGGAGGTTTGTGAGATCCGGCAGGGTTCCCGAACGGGACAAAAAGATCAGATATAATTCAGAACTGCTTTCTTCCTATCCCTCGGATGCCAAAGTGGCCGCCAACGATGTGATTCGTCAGGCCATGACGGTTTTTGCCCTGGACAGCCGTGTTGTTTCGGTAGATTCGGATCTGGGAAGTACCAGCGGATTGGATTCCGGGGTGGGCTCCGTGGATAAACAGCGGGGAATCAATATCGGGATTGCCGAATCTAATATGATGTGCGTGGGTGAAGCTTTTGCGGCCCTGGGGTACAATGCCTGGGTCAGCACCTTTTGTCCCTTTTTCGACTGGAAGGTCTTAAGGCGAATCGCCGTGGGAGCCCAGGAGAGGCACGAAGCCATGGAAGCTCCCGACGGCTGGCTGTCTCCGGGGCATGGTCTGGATCTTACTTTTCTGGCCACAGCGGCTAACCTG
>CAZMOX010000129.1:0-6290 GCA_964567895.1 uncultured Spirochaetales bacterium
AAATTATTGAAGATCTTGATCTGCTGGATTATTATTCAAGGCTTTCAGGATCGAAAAACACTATAAATATTAACAGTCTTATAGTATCCATATCAGGGATGATCTCAGTTTCAACGGTAAAGGATACTAATATTGTCCGGATTGCGGTGGAAAATGAGAATCCGAACCTTGCCAGAAATATAGCCAATACACTCTCAGTGGTGTATAACAATATGCTTAAAGAGCTTGCACAGCAATCGTTTACCGTTCGGCGGGAATTTATTGGATCTCAGATTGGTGCTACAGAACAGCAGGTTCTTGATGCAGAGAATCTACTGAGAGAATTTAAAGAAGAGAATGGTATTTATCTCCTTGATGAGGAAGCAAGACTGCTTCTTGAGAATGTTACCTTTTATGAGAAACAGATTGCTCCCTATAAAATCCAGGTAGGTGAAGCCGAGAATAAGATATTTGCATTTTCTGAAATTCTTACTTTGAATGGGAAAAAGCCGGTACTTTATGAAAAGGTTGCACTGGATCCGTTTCTAAGATCTATCCGGGCTGAAATGTCAGGAATAAAATTGGAGCTTGCCGGCTATCAGGGTGTAGTGAATCCGGTGTTAGGGAATGAATCTTCCAGACAGGCAGAGTTGTATGCACAAAAAGTACGGAAGGAAAATGATCTTAAAAAGCGAGTTCTGGATATAGTTTTTAATGATGAAGAGAACTTGAGTTCTTATATTCGCCTGAATATGTTGGATTTAGTAGATGCCTATTCTCAGAAGTACTTGGCTGAAATAGATATCAGCTATCTGATGCAGTTGCGCAACAAGTATGAAGAAAAAATGATAACCTTGCCGGCGTTGGAGCAGCAGTTGTTGGACCACCAACGTGATGTTACCGTAAAACAGAACTTATATATCCTTCTGCTTGAGAATTTTGAAGAAGCAAAAATTGCTGAGGCAGCAGTTACCGGTACCTCTACAATTATTGACCAGGCAGTAACGCCGGGGAATCCGATTAAACCTAACAAGAGAATGATGCTGGCTATTGGAGTGCTGTTAGGTCTGTTTCTTGGTATTCTTCTGGTTTTCCTTGTAGAAGCATTTGATGATGCAATCCGGGATGAGGAATCTGTCCGCAGGACTCTGGGACCTGATCTGCCTATACTGGGACGCATCCCTCATCTTTTGTTTGATGAAAATCAGAGATATCCTGAGCTCATTGTCTATAATGATCCGACATCGCCCCCTTCTGAAGCATATAAACTGATAGCAACAAATATCTTATACAGCTCTGTTGAGTCGCCGAAAGTTATTAGTATAACCAGTGCTGAGATGTCACAGGGAAAGACTTCCATAATTGCCAATACCAGTATTGCTATGGCTCAGAATGGGCTCACGACACTTCTTGTTGATGCTGATATGCGTAAACCCCGGCTCGAAAAAGCAATGGGTTCCATGAGGTCGCAAAACGGTCTGGTTAATCACCTGCTGCAGGATGTTGATCTTGACGACCTAATACAGACTCCTCTTGATGAGCTGCCCAATTTAAAACTTTTAGCAGTTGGACCGCTGCCACCCAATCCTACAGCTTTGCTTACCTCAGATAAATTTCTGAAGATGCTGGAATTCTTAAGAACGAAGTTTGACAGGATTCTGATAGATCTTCCGCCGCTTCTTGCAGCTTCTGACGCACTCATTGCTGCACGTTCTTCTGATGGTATTGTTATGGTAGTACGGTCGGCCCAATCATCAAAGTATGGATTGAAACTTGCTGCGGAAAATATAAGCAACTCAGGAGTTCCTGTTGTGGGTATAGTAATTAATGACATTACCCGGGAAGACTCTTATCACTATTATCACTACTACTATTATTACAGAGATACAGGAGAAAAAGTTACAAATAAGAAGGGGCGATATAAATCTCAATACAAGAAATCTACCAGAAAATATAGAAAAAAAATGTCTGAAGCATTAGGCAAAAAACGAAAAGTTGTGAAGAAGCGGGTTTCAACTACTAATGCTGATGAGCTTGTTGGATATGAGCAAAAAGTAGTTATACAGACAGAAACCATACCGGAACAGAAACCGGAGATAAGTGGCGGTCCTGTCCCTGAAATTATTCCAGAGGATGTACCTGCGAAAGCAACAATACCTGCGGAAGCAAAAGTACCTGCGGAAGCAAAAGCAGAGATGGGAGACCGGAGACCGGAAGCAGAAGCTAAGGCTAAGAAGAGCACTCCACCAAAAGTAACAAAACACAGTAAAGTGAAGAGGGAAAAAGTGAAGAGCCCATTTGATTATATAACAGAGTTGGAACAGGATGTAGTGCAGGAAGAGGATAGTAAGGAGGGGGATGATACCTAAAAATCAACCCACTGTATGATAGATATTCATTCACATCTTCTTCCGGGTATTGATGATGGAGTTCAAACTGAGGAAGAGGCTAAAAAAATATTATCCCTCTATGAGAGTACAGGAATAACACGTATTGTTTGTACCCCGCATCTGGGTCATCCCTTTGTAAAAACAAATATACTAAAAATCAGAGATTCATTTACCTGGTTTAAAACTGTAGCCGAGAGTTATGGTATTGAAGTGATTCTTGGTTCAGAACTCTATATTGGCCCCGACAAGACTAAATTCATCCCGTTCCTTAATAAATTCTTACTTGTAGAAACATCTATGCGTGTTGAACCTCTTTTTCTGCTGGATAGGATTTTTGAACTGCAGCTTAAAGGATTTGATATAATATTTGCCCATGTTGAGAGATTTTCATGGCTTTCGGTATCATCACCTACTGCTTTAAGACTGCGTGAAATGGGTGTCTATTTTCAGGTGAATATTCAGGGGGTTGAGAATGGCGGTGCAGATCAATATTTTAAAGAAAAGTGGGTCGATTTTATAGCTACTGATAACCATGGAACAAGCAGAAGAGCTCCTGTTAATCTCGAAATTTTTCATGAATATCCTGAAATAATGGCGCGGTCAAAAAGAATTCTTAATCTATAACGTGACTTTTTAAGCAATATATGCCATAATATCTCCATTCGCGCAATATTTTTACCTAGGGGGAATGAATGCTCTTAGATGTAACGCTTACAAATTATCGTTCTGTAAAAGAGACTCAGACTGTCTCTTTTGAGGCGGTAACTGATAAAAGCCTTGATGAACAGCAATTGATACCGGTAGATGAGAGACTGGATCTGATTAAAATAGCAGCTGTTCTTGGACCAAATGGTTCTGGAAAGAGTGCGGTGCTCCGTGCAGTTGAAGGTATTCGATCTTTTGTTTTAGCCGGAGAAAATGAGGCAAACCCGCTCAGTATTATGACTGGTTCTTCTTTTGCATTTGATAAAGAATGGTCATCAAAACCCTCCAAAATTTCTATCCGATCGATAATTGGCAGAGATGAAGAGACTGGACTGGCAAAGATCTTCTGCTATACCCTTGAAGCAGATCGGGAGAAGATCCATAAAGAGACATTGTTTCTTCAAATCGGTAGATCAACCCGACGAATGTTTGAACGTATACTGGTAGCACCTGATAAAAAAAGAGGTAGTCAGGAAAAGCAGCCACCGGTTTATACATTCAGCTGGGGAAAACAGTATTATGGGGAGAAGAAAAAACTTGGAAAAAAAGTTCCCCCTAATCGTGCATTTCTCCAGACTGCAGCACTTGCGGATAGTGAATCTACTATTCCCATGTATAATTGGTTTAAGGATTTTCTATCAGTAATTCCTTTAGGGCTTTCATCTGTCAGTGAACAGCTGATAATAAATGTGCTTAAACAAAGACCTGCTTGGAGGAAAAAAATAATTGATTTTCTCTGGTGCATGGATTTAATGGATGTTAGGGACTTGCGAATTGCAGACAGAGGAACAGAAAGACTTATTTATATTCATGGATCCGGAGATAATAGGTTTGCAAGCTATTTTTCAAGTGAATCATTGGGAGTTCGGCGACTGACCTTAATAGCAATCACTTTTATGGAAGCATTTATCGGGAATAAGACGGTGATATCAGATGATTTTAGCCTATTTATTCATCCTAGTGTAACCAGACACCTTCTTAAAACGTTCATTCGAGGAACCAGTCATAGCAAATCACAAATTTTTATCTCCGGAGTAGATGCTACACTACTTGATGATAATTTGATTAGAAGAGATGGATTATGGTTTACTACTAAGGGCAGGAGTGGTGGAACAATCTATTATAGCCTGTCTGATTATAAATATCGTCAAAAGCATGATGCTTCAGATATGTATATCAATGGTGCTTTTGGAGCACTGCCGATTTTATCTGATTTTATATTTGACCCGGGTAAGGAGAGCTAGAATCATGCCAAGAAAACGAAATTTTAAAGAACCAAGGGTACCTTTGCTTATATTGACAGCCGGAGAAGATGAAGCGCTCTATTTTTCACAAATGAGATGTGACTGCAGATATTCTAATCTACAGGTTTATAAAAAAAATTCAGCTAGCAAATCACTGGTTGATATGATAAAGGAAGCCGGAAAATTAAGATTAGAAAATGGACTGGGGAATGCCTGGTGTATTTTTAATCCTCATGATATCGAGCTTTCTCCAAAAGAACTGCAGGAGAGCCGTGCACTTGCAACGAAAAAACGAGTAGCTCTGGCATATACAAATCCTGGAATTGAGTTTTGGTATTATCTCCATTTTGCAATACCCGACACACCTTTCAGAAGCAGGGAAGATGCATCTGAGGCTCTAAGAAGATATATTCCTGAATATAGATTAGGAGCCAGGTTTTTAAAGGATCAGGGTTCTGATTTGTATATGAAACTATTTACCAATAAAGCTCAGGCAGTGCTGCATGCAAACAGGTTTAATATGCTTTTTGGGGATAGGGTAGGTATGAGCGGTCCCAGACTGGATTACTCCTGTACTATTCCAAAACTATTAAAGGATATTAATGATGTTTGCGGAAAGTGTTTTATTTCAAAAGGACAAAATGCTGTCGAACTGCAGAAATATTAGAATTGAAATGTATCCCTTGACCCTTAACAATAAAGGTGAATATACTTGCCCCATGAATTGGAATGGAATTAATCTTGTAATATATGTCCTCGCCTTTGCAACAGGCTGCATGAATATATGCCTGTCTACTATTTTTCACATGAGAAAGGCTTATCTCTGGACAAAGTATTATCTTGTTTTCCAGATCTCAATTACATTGATTCTGGTGATTTATGCTCTCAGACTTTATGCAAATGTTTTTATTGAGCAATATTCACCTGCATTGCAAATCGTATATACCGCACTGCTTTTTCTGGACATTGCATTTCTTATCTATTTTATTCCCTATTTCACCAGCTGGGTTATTGCCTCACCCTGGTCAATGACTCTCAGGGTGATATTCCTTGTTTGCAGTGCTATTTACCTGGCAATAGCTACCCTTGAAATAGTTCTTGGACCTTTTGCAAGTTTTCGAGCAATCTTACTGGTTATATTTTTTGGAGTTTTTCTGTTTTCGGTCGTTGTTTTGATAAAGAATCTAAAATCTATCAGGGATAAAGATGCACGTACAATTAGTACCTCTTTTATAATTCTTTCTGCTTTGATGGTTCCATTTATTATGATAGATGTATTTTTCACGATTCAGGGATTAGCGACACTACCTATCTACTATTTTTGGATATCCCTTATTATACTTATCTATCTGGTAAATTACTTTATACATATTCCAGAATCCCCCGGAAACATAATTGATACCAAACTGCTGGATAATTTTCGCATAACCTATCGTGAAAAACAGATTGTTGAACAGATACAGCTTGGACTTACCAGCAAAGAAATAGCTGATGTGCTCTCTATTTCTGTTAATACCGTTAATAACCATATTGCTAACATCTATACAAAAACAGAAGTTCGAAGCAGGATAGATTTGCTTAATCTACTTAAAGAACAAAACTAGTACCGCATGTATAAACATTTTTCAATGTTTTATCATAATCAAATCTCATTAGTGTGAAATAACCACTCCTTTAACTACACAAATCATTAATTCTCATCATTTTCATGTTGCCTTACAGGTGGTATCTTTCCTATATCCTTTAATGGATTTGATAATCCGCAAATATTTATAGGGAGGTGATTGAGATGAGAATTAGCAGTACTGAATTATATGCAGACATCTTTATGGATATGGCTGGAATATTAGGCAGGGTAGATATTCGGCATCCCGGTAACTCAGAGAATATACCGGTGCTCAACTATCAGGATGTTGATATTTTTTTTAGAACCATGCAATCAGCCTCTGTACTTTTTCCCCAGAGCGGAGGT
>CAZMOX010000130.1:0-6250 GCA_964567895.1 uncultured Spirochaetales bacterium
GAAAGGGCTCTATCTCCATTTTAAGGCAATAGCTGATGCACTCACCATTCCTTGTGTTGTCTATAATATTCAGGGACGGACAGGAGTGAATATTGAGACAGATACCTTGGTACGTTTAATGAATGACTGTCCTAATATTACCGTTGTTAAAGAAGCATCGGGAAACCTCGACCAGATGAAAGATGTTATTAAACGGAGAAACGATAATTTCTCGGTACTCTCCGGAGATGATAATATGTGTCTGAGCCTTATTGAAGCCGGTGGTGACGGGGTTGTTTCTGTAGCCTCAAACCTGATTCCCAAACTGATGGTAGATATGGTACATACTGCTCTTGAGGGTAATTTTACTGAGGCAAGACAACTTGAAGAGAAGATGAAACCTTTCTTTGAAGCATGTTTTGTTGAGACCAACCCTATTCCGATTAAAACGGCAATGGCGTCAAATGGATGGTGCGAAGAAGCTTTCCGTCTCCCGATATGTTCGTTATCTACTGATGAAAACAGAAGAATTCTTAATAAGGCTGTAGGTCTGCTTGGATTGAAATAGCTTGCAATTCGTAAATACAATCAGTATTTTATCTCAAATAGAATTAAGGAGTTCATAAGATATATGGCAACAATTAATAAGAATTACAGGAAACTGGCGGCAGGCTATCTTTTTCCGGAAATTGGGAGAAGAACAAGAAATTTTCAGGCAGAAAATCCGAATGCAAAACTTCTCAGGCTGGGAATTGGCAATACCACAGAGGCCTTAACTCCCGAAATAGTGAAAGGACTTCATCGCGGTGTGGAAAAACTTTCAGATTTAAGCACCTATACCGGTTACGGGGATGAACAGGGGAATACTGATCTACGCAAGGGATTATCAGATTTCTATGCAAAAAGAGGGGTTGCCGTATCTCCGGATGATTTTTTTGTCAGTGACGGCGCAAAACCTGATTCAGGTAATATTCAGTCGATTTTTGGAGCTGATAATATTGTTGCAGTTCAGGATCCGGCATACCCGGTCTATGTTGATACAAATGTAATATTTGGAAGGTCCGGTGATTTTAATTCCGAAACAAGGAAATACAGTAGTTTTGTCTATATGAAATGTGATGAGGAGAATGGTTTTTTCCCATCGGTACCAGAGGGCAAAGTTGATTTACTTTATCTCTGCAGCCCCAATAATCCGACAGGAGCAGTAGCAACAAAAAAGCAGCTAAAGAGTTTTGTTGACTATGCGATAAAACATAAAGCGGTAATTATTTTTGATGCATCATACTCTGAATATATTTCAGATCCGGAACTGCCTCGTTCAATTTATGAAATTGAGGGAGCCAAGAAGTGTGCAATTGAAATTAACAGCTTCTCAAAATTTGCCGGATTCACCGGGGTAAGGCTTGGATGGACTATCGTCCCGGAAGAACTTACCATAGAGGATTCCAAACCAGGAGAAGTACGAACCATGTGGTTCAGACGGCAGACAACCTTTTTCAACGGAGCGTCAAATATTGTTCAGGAAGGCGGACTTGCCGTGTTGTCGGAGGCAGGTCTTCAGGAATGCAGGGAACTGATTGCTTACTATATGCAGAATGCAGCTATCATTCGTGAAGGACTCAACAAAATCGGGTTGACCGTTTATGGCGGCGATAATGCACCATATCTCTGGCTGAGAACCCCTGACGGGTTAAGTTCCTGGGAATTTTTTGATAAATTGCTTCAGGAGACTTGGGTAATTGGTACTCCGGGATCAGGATTCGGTCCGGCAGGAGAGGGGTTTTTTCGATTAAGCGCTTTTGGACATCGTGATGACATAAAGGCAGCTGTTGAAAATATCGTAAAAAAACTTTCATTATAAATTTAGGAGTATCGATGAGTTCTTTACCATTAAACTTAACAAAAGATCAGCTTGCGGTTATTGCTGATAAAATACCGACACCATTTCATATCTATGATGAAAAGAGCATTAGAGAAAATGCACGAGCTATGAATGAAGCATTTAAGTGGATTCCCGGATTTAAAAATTATTTCGCAGTAAAAGCCTGCCCTAATCCTGAAATAATAAAAATCCTCAAAGAAGAAGGTTTTGGTGCTGACTGCAGTTCTCTCCCCGAGCTGCTTATGGCAGAAAGTGTGGGCATAACAGGTGAAGATATAATGTTTACCTCCAACGATACACCTGCTTCTGAATTTATTGAAGCGGTTAGGTTGGGAGCAATTATCAATCTTGATGATATTCAGCATATAAAATTACTTGAAGAGAGTGCCGGAATTCCTGAATTAATCTGCTTCCGTTATAATCCAGGACCTGCCAGAACCGGAAATGTAATTATTGGAGATCCTGTTGAGGCAAAGTACGGGGTAACCACAGATCAGATAGTAGATGCATACGTAACAATGAAGGGAAAAGGGGTAAAGCGGTTTGGTCTTCATACCATGGTTGCCTCTAACGAATTGAATGGTGATTATTTTATTGAAACGGCACGTATGCTTTTTATGTTGGCTGTACGACTGAAAGAAGAAGCAGGAATACCATTAGAGTTCATAAATATGGGCGGTGGAATTGGTATCCCGTATAGACCAGATGAGTCAGCGGTAAATCTTGGTGCAGTCTCTTTTGGTTTAAAAGAGTTGTATGAAGAAATTATCGTTCCTGCAGGATTAGATCCTTTACATATAGTTTTTGAGTGCGGAAGGATGATTACTGGCCCTTATGGCTATCTTGTAAGTAGAGTAAGACAGGTTGCAGAAAAGTACAAAACCTATGTGGGGCTGGATGCATGTATGACCAATTTGATGCGGCCGGCATTGTACGGTGCCTATCATCATATAACTATTCCCGGAAAGGAAAATGAACCAGCTGATTCAGTATATGACGTAACCGGTTCATTATGTGAGAATAATGATAAATTTGCGATTGATAGAGAACTCCCGAAGCTTGATACCGGTGACTTTGTGGTAATTCATGATGCAGGTGCGCATGGGTATGCAATGGGATTTAACTATAATGGTAAACTCAGATCCAGCGAACTGCTGCTTCAGCAGGATGGTAAAGTGCGTATGATTAGAAGAGCTGAAACTCTTGAGGATTATCTTTCAACACTGAGTTTCGATGAATTGGTGGTTGAACTGTAATACAGGGTGGTTTGTAGTCAATAAAGAAAGAAAGGGGAGACTGCCTGACAGACAGTAATCAACACATTATAAATAACGTAATAAAGCATTATATAGTAAGCTATTAGTTGAATTATTATAATACACTGTGCCATTATTGTGCCATACACTGTGCCCTTTTGTGCCACTTACCATATTGAGAAAATAGTATAATTTTTGTATTATGTGAGTAAGTGGGTAAAACAAAATGGCACAACTTGAAAAACGAACTTGGAAAAAGAAAAACGGTGAAGAAGTAGTAGCAAAAGATTATCAATTTAGAGCAAAAGTAAATGAAAAAAGAAAGTATATTTCAACTGGTTGTTCTAATTTAAGGGATGCTGAAAAGTTTCAAAAACTTTGGTATGAAGACCAAAAAGAGAAAAAGAAAAGAACATCTTTCAATTTTCCCGAAACTGAAACTTTTTTAGAGTATCTTCAAAGACCAGAAGAAAGCTGGTTAATACCAGAAGAGAACCCCAAGTATAATAGAGACAGAGAAGCCAAAGGTGCTTGTTATGGATACAAACACGCAAGAGAAGTAGCAAGTTTATTGAAACGTGTTTTTATTGGTTTTAATGATAAAATGGGAAAGCTACCATATAACAAATTAACCAAACAAGACGCATATCAATTTAGGCAGAGATTAGCAACTTATGAACTTCCTCCAAGAATGAAAAACGAAGCTATATCAGCTGTATCAGCAGCTTATACTTTTTTGTTATTCACTGATAACACTATTGAATATAATCCATTTATAACATTAGCTAAATTTATCACCACAGAAAGAGAAAAAGCTGGTTTTACTATTAAGCAAATTCATTTGTTTTTTAATGATGAAGAAGTGAGAAGAAGACAGGAAGAGTATGAAGAAGAAACTAAAAAGACACTTCCAAACTTTACACAAACGGACACTTACAAAATGTTTAAGTTTGCTCTTGCTACTGGAATGAGAATAGGAGAGATTAGAGCTTTAAGGTATTCACAATTTGATTTCCAAAGAACATTGGTTATTGATAAAGCTTTTAAAATGCCAACTTGTGATGTTAAACAAATTAAATTGCCAAAATTTAATAAAATAAGAACCATAGTATTAAGTGATACAGCACTTGATTTAGTTGATTGGCATATTTTCAAAGAAGATTATGATGAAAGACAAAATATGGTAATTTCTCCAAAAGACCCAAATGAATTTGTTTTCAAGGATAAATCCGGAAAACCTCACTTCTATTCTTATGTTTATAAAAAATGGGTATATTTTAAAAAATTTATGAAGATTGATAATAGATACACAATCCACAGTATTAGACACTCTTTTGCTGGAATACTTCAACACGAAGGAGTGCCAGAGTTTTTAATTGCTAATTATTGTGGATGGAGAAACCCTAACGAAAGCAGAGTTCAAAACGAGTATTCAAGAACTGTTCCCACTTCTTCAAGTGGAAAACAAAAATGGACGCCTTATAAAATGTGTATCATCATAGACCAGATATTTTTTGATAGAGAAATGGAAGAAGCCAAAGGTTCAAAGGATATGGGGCACTTGAAACCAAAAGAAGAAGAGTAGATTAAACTTGGAGTAAGTAGTATAATAAAAAGTTAGTAACTTGGTGTAACTACAAAAATATAGTAAAATAACTTGGAGCAACAAAAACACAATATAGTATTTAAAGTGCTTTAAATGCCGATGCGCTTGGTGGGGTTTACAAAAAGAAAATTTTTTTGTCAAGATAGAGGAGCGTTTAGGATAACAAATTGCCGGCTTTGAAATTCAGCGTAAATAAAAAATTTATGGAGACAAAATGTATAATAGTAATGTAATTGAAAATATTTCAAGAGATGAAGCAATGGCAAACAAGGCAGAGAATAAATTAGTTATCAAATCTTTGAGAAAGCAAATTAAGCGTATCCAAGAACAAGATAAAACGCTTGATAAAATAATTAATGCCAAAGAAACTTTTGAAGAAGGGATTGCGAAACTTGAAGCTCTTGAAGCAAAAAAGACAGAAATAATTCAATTGATAAAAGAACAAAAGATTGTTGTTGGTTCAAGAGTTGAAGTAGTTTATAAGGGTGAAAGTATTTTTGCTGTGGTAAATAAATTGTATCTTGGTAAAGGGAAAATCAGTTTGAAGTCATTAGTTTTTGATGGCAATGAATGGCACACAAAAGCTTTCAGCTTCGGTGAAATAGTTAGATTGGTTAGCACAAAAGATAGAATGTAATATAATTAAGATTAAACCCCCTCTACGGAGGGGCTTTTTTTTGGTTTTTTTTATTCTCACGACATATAAATGTAATTATGTATATTCAATAGATTAACTACTTAAACTTAAAAAGAAATACTACCGTGTATAATATCAGGGAACCCAACACCTACCATAAAATTTTCCCCAATCCTATAGTCAAACCCAACGCCTACCATAGGAACAATTAAAGCCATTGTAAAAATCTCAAAGTATCCAGCACCTCCATTAGCAGGAAGCCCCTCGCCAAAATAAGTTCTCCAAGTATATCCTAACATCAGGTTAAACCCATTAGTCGTTAATGTATATTTTTCATTCCCTTTATAAACATCCTGACTTGTTCCAAGAAAAGGAGTAGATAAACCAAAACCTATTGAAGCGCTTTTTTTAAAATCCGTTATGCTATCATCCAATCCCAACGCTTCTTTAAGGTCACCTAAATTAATATTTACAGTCACATTCTGGGTTTGTGTATTATCCTCAGCGAAAACAACCCCAGTAATTAGAAGTGCAATAACTAATAACATAATTAGTTTTTTCATATAAATCCCCCATATCACAGTATAAACTTACCTTGATATAATAAAGTATTTTTTTATAAAAGCAAAGTGTTAATAGTGATTTATTTAAAACTTCCTAATAGATGATATCAGTAAAGAAGATATGAAATATATGTATGAAAATTACAATTAATTTATATAATAACACATCTAATATACAACATAAAAAACGAACAAATTTAGGTAATCAAAAATCATATAGAAAAAGCCAATATAAAATCATTCATATCGGCTTAATTAAAGGCATTTTATACATTTTTAGTAGGACGCACTATTAAGACAATTGTTTAATCACTATAAGGAGCTTGT
>CAZMOX010000131.1:0-6229 GCA_964567895.1 uncultured Spirochaetales bacterium
CTTCGCAAATCCCTTCAGCCTATCATTCATTCCCTTTCCACCCATATACGGGGGATTTGCAATGACTACCTGATACTTCTGAGATAAATAATCTGCCTGCTCTAATATTTTCAAAACCTTCTCATGCGTTGGTTTTAGAAATAATTGTTCAGATAGATTCTTCTCCTTCAGAATTCTGTAGACATCTTCTATATCCTGTACTTTTGGGATTATAAGTGATCCAAACGTTGCAGCATTTTCAAATTGTCTGAGGGTATCACGTAGGGGAGCAGTAAAAAGATTTTCTCCCACAAACTCCATGTACTCTTTCAGCTCTTCATTCTCAAAACTAAAATTCCTCAGCACCTTAATATTGGGCTGTATTCCCCGGGTAAAATACCGCTTATAGATACCCCGTGCCTTCATCATAAGCGCAAATGCGGCAAGTTCCCCTGCCCGCTCATCAATTTCAATACCAAAAAGATTCTTCTGCAGGATTAGAGCAGGAATCTCTTTCGCATCATACCCCGTCTCTTCATAAATCTTATAGAGAATATCAAAAGCATAGACCAGCATATGCCCTGAACCACAGGCAGGATCACAGACCTTAATCTCCTCAGGAGAATTTATCTTCAAGAACTCTTCTCTATTTTCCTCATCGGGCCTGATGTAGTACTCCATTGAATTAATAAGCCGGGAATCAGGATTATTCAGCATCCACAATCTTCCTAATGAATTTTCCACCAAATACTGAACTATCCAATGCGGGGTAAAAAGCTGTGTTGCAGCAGGAATATCCTCTGTCGCAATTTTTTTCTTTTTCTTAAGATTTCCAAATACCTCATCTTTTTTCTCTGAAATATAAAACTGATAGAGCCAACCAATAACCTCGATATCCTTACAAGTATCTTCAGTCATAGCATTCCGTACATCAGTCAATATGGAACTCTCAGAAATTAAGTCTTCCGGCATAAGCAATTCGGTATAATCAGCTATTTTCTCAAACATGAAAGGCATACTGGTATTGTAGTAGTTACAGACTCCCACCAATAACAGTTTATAAGCCTCCTGCTCTGCATTCCTTGAGGGAGTATTCCCCTGCAATAGATCGAAAACATGCTTCTTCGAAATATATCGGGATAATTCATCGGGTATATGACCTTGTTTTGCATCCTGAAGTATTTCCGGCTGTATAAAACCTTGAGCAGGCGATACTACTCCGATAATTGAGTAGTTGTTCACATCCATGAACCGCAGGGCACAAAACCTGTTGAACCAGACATAGGCAACATATTTAATCACTTCTTCCCGGGAACGGTTATCAATCTCTTCCTTCAATGCCCTGACAGCCGCTTCCTGCTCCCTCACCTCAATTGTATCCAACTTGAGTATGGCATCCAGACGCACACCGACAGATTCCTGCAGTTTTTTCCGTGCTCCCTGTGAAAATATTTTCAATAATCGTGTCTCCATACTCTTTTACTCCTGAAAGCTGTTGATCCGTTATATCCGGATCTTTTTTCCATCCCTTATCTGCTGAATTAAACTTCTTTTATAGCTGCTGATATATTCATCCACATCAGATTCACTGCCGAGAACAGATTTTGTCGATGTTACGGCAATAGAGTTAATGGAGATATATTCTACTATAACAGGAACCGGCTCCTTTACTCCCGGGACCGAATTCTGTTGTGCCGCCAATATACCAATTTGCTGCAGCAGATCAGTGTATCCATCTTCTTTGAACTCCTGCACAATAGTACGAATATTCGGAATATACTTCTGCACCTCCACCTGAGTCTCTACGTATTCAAACTTTTTCAGGATTTGTGCCTTGTTCTGCTCGTCAAGAAAGGTGAACTCTTCATGCATTTGAATCTCTGTTTTTAATCTCTTGATAGTAGTATAAGCAGTCTCTAACTCCTGCAGTTTTACCGTCCCCAACTCTTTAGCAAGTGTATCGGCAAGTTCTTTGAGTCTTACCATTCTATTACCTGTATAACAAACGCTGTCCTCAAGGATTGCTACCACTTCTGACCACATAGTTTTATCAACATATGGAGCATTTGCCTCCTGCAGATCAACCATTGATCTTGCATGCAGATAGGTATCTTTTTTTGTCCCGGAAAAAAACTGCAGTACAGGATCGATAATATCCTCTTTATCGTCAAACAAGTCTTTACGTAACCCCGGCAAAGTAAGGAGATAATAGTCATAGGATTGGGAACATACCTTTTTTATCTTTCCCAAAGGCTGTTCTATATCCCTAAGAAATGGATAGGAATCTTTGTGCTTCAAATGCTCCAGCAGCTCATCATACAACTCGCAAAAAGCCTCTTCGGTCTCCTGCCCCAGGCGTTTAGCATCCTGGGATTTGGCCGGTTTGTTGAAATAATCCTTGTAAAAATCTTTAAGTGCACGAATTTGTCTCTGGGAGAACTCTACCTGGGGAATCACAATGAGGTTATCATAGAGACGATTATTCTTCAGTGCTGAGACAAGTTCTTCCTTCTCCAGAACGTTACTATCACGTTTGACCTCAATTTTATTGTAGACATACAACTCGGCAATGATGCTAAGAACAGCTGCAAGGTACCACCCAAAAGGACTCTGTTCGTACCGGTCAATCAGACCCTTTACTGACACACGATGCGCATCGAAAGTTTTCGTTTGAATATATCCAAACATCTCCTGATCAGCTTCACTCATTACTGAATCCGTTGGAAACAGTAGATCATCATTCTGATCAATAACGGTTCGAATAAATCCTTCACTATATTCATGGTCGTGCAGCAGCCGAAGATTGGGATAGACCTGATTAATCACTTCCTGAAATCCATCGGTAACCCGTACTCGTGGAATACCCTGCGCAGGTTCAATCTGGAACCCCTTCACGTAGAATTCCGCATGTGCAAACATCTCTTCTATCATCCGCTGTAGACCATGATACCGCAAGCTATTCATACTTGCTTTATCTTTCAGAATACGAAGTACAGATTCCTGAACGACTCCAGCCTGGTTCTGTTTAATAAATTTTGCCGTCTGCTTGTATCTGAGTAGTTCACGGACAAACTGTTTATCCTGCGGCTGCAGAATAACGAAAAGACCATTCTCCTGGAGGGATTCGGCAATCAGTTGATCTTTCTGATCAAAGCGATCATTGAAGGGAGTAATAATCCTGATTGATAACTCCTGTTCCCGGGAATACCTCTCATCATCAATTTTCTGAGTAAATGCATAGGATTGATTTGTATTGCCGAATTGAATCTTACGAATATTACCCAGGGCTCCTGAGAAAAGCAGATCCTGTAGTGTCTCATATATTTCACTATTCGTATAATCAGTATTCTTTATCTCAGCTTCTATATCCTTCTCTTCATCGGTCAGAAACTCATAGGTATCACCATTTCGCTGGATATAGCTCTGGTTTTCCAACACTTCAAGGGCATGAGTTATCTTTTTGTTCAGTGTTAATGGGTTCTCTTCAAATGCTGAACACATAAGCACTGTCAGGTTCGCAACTGTAGACTTAAACTCCTTAATATACTTTACCAGGAACAACCCCTTGAGCAGTTTTATCGCAAAGGGATCATGAGAGAGATGCTGGATTGCAACATTGACAGAACTTTGAATTTGAGTTTTCAGTGCAGAACTTATCCCCTCGTACATCATATCGAAAGAAGCCAGAGTTCCTATTGATTCTTTGGCGACATGTTTTGCCACCAGCTGGAACACTCCCAGCATAGATCGTTCGCCGACAGAACTATGCTTACCTTCAAATGCATTATGAAGAGACAGATTCTGAATTGCTGACTGAAACAATGGAAACTGGTATTTCACGAATGGATAAGTATGGATAAACTCATCTTTATCAGTAAAAACCTTGTAACGTTTTGAACCATCAATAAAATCAAACCGTGTCTGGAAATCGTTGTGATAGGTGTCATACACATCAGAGAGCAAGTGTACTCCCTGATGGTTTTTGATCAGCAATCGCTTCCGTATAACTTCCTCAACATTGGCACTGGTGAGTTTTAGTCGGATAGAGAAACGATCCTGAATCTTGGAGAAGTCATTCCCCTGCTGCCGGGTGAAGTCTCCTATAATATCACTCATATCCTCCTGAGCTGTTACTATGATCCAGGCCTGCCCTTTACATTTTGTATTCAGACTCTCAGCAATCGTCTGCAGATTTGTCATTAATTTAACGTTATCAGCAATATATTGTCCCACTTCATCCACAAAGAAGTTCAACCTAAACCCTGGCTCCTGCTTCTGGATATATTCGTAGACCATTCCGGCAAAATCTTCGATAGTCAGGTTATAGTCATCACGGTAGTTCTTTATCAGATTGATACTATTGGAAATCCCGGTAACCTGTGCATAGGCTTGATCAATATGGTGACTCTCCATCGGGGCACGCTCCCGCCCCTTTTCCCAGGTAATCCCGGAAACTTGTTGAAAAACCTCTTTGAAATCCGCAAAGATCTGTTTTTGTGTAAGATCCCGCTCAAATTTTGCTATATATCCCTGCTTTCCGTAGTAACCGCACATCTCATTGAATACTTTCTCGAATACTGACAGGACCGCATCTACATCTTTCTTGCTCTTAATAAATGCTTTCTGATCAATATTAAATAGAATACTTCTAGATGGGATCTCAACAGATTTTTTGATATCAGCTTTGAATACCGCATCATCGGCAGGGCATTTCTCAAGAAAATACTCCAGCATAAACTTATTCTGGATGTTTTTGTTTTCCAGAAGAAAAGAGAGCATTTTCAATAAATGTGATTTACCAGAACCAAAAAACCCGGAAATCCATGCTCCATTTACCGTAGAATTTTCTTTATATTCTTCAAAAAATCTACGCAGGCGTCTGTATACTTCATCTGTGAGGACATACTCTTCAACTTCCTGCAGTATGTCTTCAGCATCATCTGCTTTAATAACTCCCTCAATATGCCTATCTACAGGTTTCGTAAAGATCTCACCAATAGTCATATATTTCTTCTCCTTTGCTATACGCTCTCTTATGTAGAATGAAAAACGTTATATGCACGATAATATTTATCATCAGGCAGCAACCCAAATAAATTCAATGAGGCTCCCCGCTCCAAACTCTGCGTGTACTTTCCCGGGAAGAAAAGGACTACCGGTCTCTGTTTAATTACCCGCTGTAGATTTGTGAGGATTGCATGGGTTCTAATGTACGGATAGACTTCCCCGGTTCCGGTAATAAAAAGGATTTGAAATGTTGAATTACCCATAATCTGTTCCATTTCAGGAATAAGATACTCTTCCGGATCCAAAACACCTTGCAGCACTTCAAACAATTCATCCTTCCCTGATTCCTGCTCAAATTCTGCTAAACGATCCCAGAGATCCTCTTTTTTCAGGATCTCCACCACTAAATCATAAAGGTTAATTTCCAGAACTCCTACACTCTGTTTAAGCAACTGCTTTTTCAGGAGATCAACGGTATCCATCATCTCTACCGTTTCTTTTGGGTCAAAGGGGCAAATATAGAAAGGCAGTTCATTACCGATACCCTCCCGCAAAAGAAATCGCTTGCTGGAAAACAATTTCAGGAGAGTCTCAAACTTTTCATGCATACTGCTATGTGCAGATTTTCCTCTCATCTTTTACTTACCCTCACTTCCTTTTTTAATATGGATATATGCTTAACAATTCAGGATTATCTTCTGTGATAACCCCTTTCACGGTTTCAGGCAACAAAATAGTGTTTATCTGGTTAGTGTCTGTTAAATATCCTATCTCATGAAGCATTCTAAATATGACTGTCCGTACTTTCTGCTGAGTGCTCTCTTTCAAATTATCAAGCTCTTCGTGCCACGATGCTTTCTTATGGTAAAAGGCATGATAATCATCCTGAGAGATTATCGATTCAAACATTTGCACTTTTTCATTCAGCACTTCATGGGCAAAATCAGCAATAAACTTATAGCGCTTACAAATAGCAAGCCATACCATACATTTTTGCTCCCCGCCATCTCCTTTGATTAACAGATCCAGTTGATTCTCCGTTAGTAATGCAAGCCGTTGCTGTACTTCACGAAATACCCGAATACTGGAACTGTGTTTAACAGAGGCAAGGATATTCTCTTTTAAAACAATTAGTTTAACTGCATCCCAATCGTTATGCTGCTTACGATAGACCAGAGAAATAGAGACAGCCTCATGCAAAAGAGTTGATCCGGCAGTAAATGCCATAGAGTATGTTTTTGAA
>CAZMOX010000132.1:0-6185 GCA_964567895.1 uncultured Spirochaetales bacterium
AAGAATATGACGGTGTAGTAGGTACCGGAATCTGTAAAGTTTTCGATTTTACTGCCGGCGGTACCGGTCTTTCCGAGAAAATGGCAAATCGTGAAGGGTTTGAGAATATAATCACGGCCATACATGCGGCTCCAGACAAACCCGGATTTATGGGGGGAAAACCGATTATCATAAAGATGCTCGCTGCAAAATCTACCGGAAAGTTTCTTGGAATGCAAATTGTAGGCACCGGTGATGCCTCAAAACGGCTGGCTATGGCTGCTGTCGCTCTACATGGTAAGATGAGTATTTCACAGTTGATAAACTTGGATCTACCCTATGCCCCACCATTTTCACCCGCTATAGACAACTTTATACAGGCTGCCCACGTTCTGGAAAACAAGTGGTTTCATATAATGGAGGGAATCAGCTCAGTAACTGTTAAACAAAGACTGGATTCCGGTGAAGACTTGTTCCTTCTGGATGTACGTGGATCAGACGAATTTGCTGCAAGGAGAATTGGTCAAAATGAGACCTTGATTCCTCTTGGTAAACTACGCGCCAGTACCGATAAACTGCCAAAAGATAAAAACCGGGAAATAGTGACCTATTGTAAAATATCATTACGCGGGTATGAAGCAGCCTGCTATTTGAAAAGTTTAGGATATAAGAATGTTAAGGTTATGGAAGGGGGATTGGCAGCCTGGCCATATCCGCTGAAAAGCGATCTATAACGCTGCCTAAATATGATAATATTCTTTCAAAGTATCAATTTCTCATTATGCGAGGTTACCAAAGTGAATGAATTAAAAGCAATCCCACCAATTTTGACAAACTTGGCAAAAGCTGCAAAGAATCAGCAAAATACGGATGAATCACAGGTGTTTCTTACGCTTGCTGATTTATTTTCTAAGACAGCAAAACGAGACACCAACCTTGAAACCATAGAAGGATCTCTTCAGGAAAAATTAAAAACCGGGTATCCGGTTCTTCAGGAACAAGCTGCTGCTATAGGTGACCGGGGCGTCTTGCGTACCCTTACCTGGGGGAAAAAAGTAACCACTATCCAGAAATCACTGATACATCGTTACCGTAAAACAGGTGAAGCACTATTGTCAGGGCAGGACATATATATATGTGAAGCCTGCGGGTTCATTTTCCTCGGAGAAAAATCTCCTGATATTTGCCCGATATGCAAAGCTCCCAGTAAACGATTCTCAAAAGTCAACTAAGGAAGGAATATATGTACGCTGCAAGAAATATTGATTTATGTACAAAAGACTGTTTATGCCTATTTGTCTGTCCTACAGGAGCAACTGATACAGAAAATGGACAAATTGATAAAAATGCATGCCTGGATGGTTGCCGATTGTGTGTTGATGCATGCCCATCACATGCCATATATCTTGTTTACACAAAATATCCAGAACCAAAGGAGAAAAATCCTGAAGTATCGGAAAAACTTACAGCACTAATGGAGAAGACCTATAATCAGGAACTAATGGTTAAAACTCTTGGGGAATCCTCTAAAAATCCCGGTGAACAGAGACTTGCCAGAGCCTTGGAGAAATCCTTACGAATTGTGGCCGAGGATTGTGCCCGTGAGGCGGGATATATGCTGCCGCAAAGCATTCAGGTTCAGGATTTACTAAAATTATTATTAACCAACGCTGATGAAGAACAAAAGCTTTTACTTGAGAAGTTACTATCTCACTACTCATAAATAGAGCAACATACTTTTTAAAATAATTTCATCTCTATTAACTAGAGAAATAATGCTAGCACCAGCCCCAGAGACAGGGTGGAGAATAGAGTACTTAAAACAATTACGTTTCCAGCAAATACATGATCACCATCCATTTCACGGGCATATACAAAAGTAGCTGCTGCTGTCGGGCAGGCAAGAAAAATCAGCGCAATCAAAGTATAGCTATCGGATAATCCGAAGTAACGGCTGAAGAGATAACCAATAAGGGGCAATAAAAATATATTTAATAGAGCGGCGGTTACAGTCGGAAAAATAGTTCCTTTCAGAGAACCAAAGGAGAGACCAGCACCTATACTGAGCAAAGCCAGCGGCAGAGCCATATTGCCCAATGAATCCAAACTACGGGTCAACAAATTTGGCAGGGTTATATCCATGGCTGAAATTAGCAGCCCGCTTAAACAGGCTATGATGAGCGGATTCAGGAGTATCCTCTTCAAAATCTTTAGCAAACCCCTGACTGCTAATTTGCCACTGGCTTTCCCACTCCCCATTACAATAATCGAAAAAAGATTTACAAAGGGAATCATCGGGGCAACAGCCATACTTGCTGCATCAATCAGCCTGTTGTTCCCGGAACAGATACTGAGAGCATATAAAATTACCGGAAACCCGACATAGGCTGTATTACTGTAAAATGAAGTGAGGACAAAGGTTCTTCTTCTACGGTGGTTCTGAGTGAATAGACGGGCTATGACTGCCGCTATCAATCCCACAGATGCTATAGCGGCCATCATTACAAGAGATATTTTCCAGGAGCTTCCGAAGTCTGCTTCAGCATAAGCTATCTTCATAAAGAGTAATGCCGGTAACCCAATCCAGTATGTCAATTTTGCGCAGTTTTTAAAGAAAGAGACCTCAAAAATAGAAATTTTCCTTAAAAAAAAACCCAATAAGACCAATAGAAGCACCGGAGCTAATATATTGACAATTTGCATTAATATTTCCTAATTTTCAGCAGTAATATAATACGTAGGAAGTATATAATTTAACCCGTTGTTATGCAATAAAATTTCCCCGCCGACTTCAGTTCAGATTCTACCTTTTTATTTCAGATATGATTCAACAGCTTGGATTCTGTTTTGAACATGACTTTTCAGAGTATTTACAGCACTATCAAAAGACCTATCCGATCGAAGAAAAGTGTACCCAGGTTCTTCTGCATAGGCATACTCTTTTAATAAATTATAATAATTTGTATAAATCTCTAACATTTTATCAGATGTGAAAACCTCATTAATAAATTGAAACATATATGCTTCATATATCTGTTTGTATTCCGAATCATCAATCAGGCAGCGAATCAATGGCCAGTCCTCTCCTACTTCGGATAGTGATAAACTTATTGCACCAGACTCTTTCCCCATCTTCAGTGACTCATTATTATCCCAGGGAATCCAGTTCAATTGACTTGTCTCCTGGTTATAATAAAGATAATAGTTGTGGGGCATATTTCCATACGTATCCCAGTTCTGTAAAACTGTATTCGCTGCCAGCCATTTTAAGAAACCATCAACATTAAATCTGAGGTTAAAAGAATGTCCGGGCTGGTTAAAGACCTGCTCTATCTAACAAGAGTTGAAGATAGTCCTGAATCATTAAACCTTGCAGTACCATACAACCTCAGTGAGCAGCTTGAAGGGCTGCTGCTGGGTATGGAAGGCTTCATTTTTGAGAAACAGCTGCATTTGGAACATGATGTTGAACAAAATTTAATGATAACAGGTAATAAGGAGCAACTATCACAAGTTGTGATAACACTTCTTGATAATGCGATTAAGTACTCTGAAAAAGATACGGTAATCACATTGCGTATACAGCGGCAGGGACAAAAAATACATATAACGGTTTCAAATACCGGTGCAGGAATTTCTCAAGAAAACCTTCCCTATATCTTTGACCGATTCTATAGGGGTGATAAGTCCCGTAATCGGAATCTGAATAGTTTTGGGTTGGGTTTATCAATTGCCAAAGCTATAGTGAAAAAACATCAGGGGACTATTGGTTGTTCAAACGCACCAGGAGAATTGACTATTTTTACCGTAAAATTACCGTTGTACAAAAAAGTTACCAGTGTCTGATAGATATATTTCAGTTTCATTAGGGAAAAACAGAATTATTCAGAATTCAGGCTGTTCGGAAACCCGGCAATCCACGCCCGCTTCCTCAATAATTAGTTGATTAAACCTCTACCTGATAAGATTAGCTGAGATTTACATACTTTAAGCCCTATACCAGTTGACCTTTATATGTATATATTTTCAATCAAACTAGAAAAAGTGTATCCTCTATTCCCGATACAGTATTTTTCCAGTTGCTTTAATATGGTTATAAAAACCACTTGAATCGTTATTCTTCTGAACTAGTACCGGCTCTATACGAGTATCAATATTCCGGCGGAGTTTATAAAGCTGGAAAGCTTTTTCTAATCTGGTATTATCTAACAAATCAAAAACAACAGCTATATCTATATCACTTTCCATATTAGATTTTCCATTTACTTGAGAACCAAACAGAACTACTTCTTGAGGATGAAACATTGCTGCTGCACGATTTGCAAATTCAATTGCTGAATTTATAGCTGTTTCTGAATCCATTCTAATTCTCCTTCAGTTTTTTGTAATAGTTGCTCACACATTTCATATGTTAGCAATGCAAGCAGCTGATCTTTCTCATTGGGATATCTGGCTTCTATATTCAACGGATCAAGAAAATCATAAAAATCTTTTTGATCTTCACTCATTCTCTCGTAAAGACCGGCTTTCTCAGCCAATCTAATTAAATTATGAATATATGGCGGTTGATCATTATGAAGATTTACATAATAGGCCTTCAACCCTTTTTCAATTGTCTGATGACACATAAACCCTACATAGAGAAATCTTTTTGAATCAAGCATAGCTTTTGCAGTTTCTAGATCATAAATTGCTAAATCTAACCAATATTCAATTTTATTCATAGATTATTCCTTGCTATTAATATATCAGATTGCATGCATACAAAAAAGAATAATCTCACGATACTCTTAACATTATTTCTATTCTTTTTGAAAGTGTTTCAGAATTAGCTGAGATTCACAGATTTCAACCGTTATACCAGTTGACCTTTATATGTATACATTTATTACGCCAGAATCATCTTATGACTACATAATTCAACCCCCATACTTGTTGTGCTTGTAATATATGGATTTTAAACATCGTATTTGATACATGTAATTACGATGATTTCATTGCTTCATAATAGTCTTGTTTGAATTATAAATATCTGTTATTTTAATAAGAAGGTTTATTTAAAATAAACATTAAGCTTATTTTAAGTTGGTTAATAATGAAAAGAAAACTTCAAGGAAAATATGTAACTATATCTACGGTAGGTGGTGAACATGCAAAAGCTTTTATTCCTGCACCTCTACCGCCACACCCCCCGATAGAATGGTCCCCAAAATTAAGATCTAAATTTGATAAAGCTATGCTAGCACTTGGGCGGCTAGATAGTCTGTCCACATTATTACCAGATATTGCAATCTTCATTTATATGTATATTCGGAAAGAAGCTGTTCTTTCTTCCATGATCGAAGGTACTCAGTCATCGATATCCAATTTAATGCTTTATGAATTAGAGCAGGAACCTGGTGTTCCACTTGATGACGTGAAAGAAGTAAGTAATTATATTGCAGCATTAACTTATGGCCTTGAGCAGTTGAAAAAAGGAATCCCTATCTCGCTTAGATTGATGAGGGGAATTCATAAAGTACTTTTATCTGGCGGAAGAAGAAACGAACTAAATCCTGGAGAGTTCAGGAGAAGCCAAAACTGGATAGGTGGGACCCGTCCAGGGAATGCAGCATACGTTCCACCTCCTGCAAATGAATCAATTGAATGTATGAATCAATTAGAACTTTTTATACATAATATACCTGAGCAAACCCCAACTTTGGTGAAAGCAGCTTTAGTCCATGTGCAGTTTGAAACTATACACCCATTCCTTGATGGTAATGGTAGACTGGGGAGATTACTAGTTACCTTACTTTTATATGAGCAAAACATCTTAAAAGAACCTCTTCTGTATTTCAGTCTCTATTTAAAAACACATAGAAATTATTATTACGAGTTATTAAACAATGTACGTTTGCATGGAGATTGGGAAGCCTGGCTTGATTTTTTTGCAGAAGCTGTAATTTTCACAGCTGAACAAGCAGTTGAAACAGCAACATTACTCTTAAAATTATCAGCTAGAAATACTGAACTAATCGACACACTCGGGAAATCATCTACTTCTGCCAGATATATCCATAAGGCACTTTTTGAACGTCCTATTGCCACTGCCCAATGGTTATCCCAAAAATCCAATCTTTCTCCTGCTACAACTTACTCAGCTTTGAAGAAATTATTAAAACTGGGAATTGTTGTTGAGTTAACTGACCAAAAGCGAAATAGGG
>CAZMOX010000133.1:0-6179 GCA_964567895.1 uncultured Spirochaetales bacterium
AAGTTTGAATGGAAAATTATTTAATAAAACATATAGATTGATTGAATAAAGGTATCTCTGGGCGTGAAAGATATAGATAAAACTGCCGGATTTATCTTATGTCCCACAAAGAAAAAGAGGACAAAATACCATATGGTATTTTGTCCTCTTTACCCCGTGAGCCGGAACCAACATCTGGCGATGTTGGTTTTAGAAGCCTGTCATTGCCATCTATATAGAGCATATACAATCAGTGGGGAAATTTCGGGTATTTGGGCAAATATTTTAGATAGTCAAATATTGTAATAAGAACCTCTAAGACCTCATGGAAAAATTAATCTTAACAATCAAGATAACTGTCTCAGTTATTTTTCTAAACCAAACCGTTCATACATTTCTTTTGGTGCATCATGTTTTTCCATTATGGATTGAAACCTGCTCAGAAGTCTTTCTTCCACTTGTGGATTTCTTATAGGATTTGATTCATTCGGATCATTTAACAAATCAAAAAGTCTGGTTCCATTATCCTGAAAACCCAATAAATTATGATTAGGGACTCGCTTTGAATCATCCCGGCTTTTTATTTTCATTAAAGGCATTCCCTTAGTAAAGTCAAAGCCTTGGTGAAGTTCTGTATTCTGCATCTCCTTCACGCTGAATTGACCTCTCATATGGCAAGGATGAAGTCTGTACTCATAAAGCCCTTCGCTTTTCAAATGAGTCGGGAAATAATGATAGGCATAACGGCCATCAGTTATCAGGGCAGATCCCCCGAAGATTTCACAACTGACAACTCTATCTTTAGAGCTGTCTTCTTTCATAATTGCTGTCAGGGACTGTCCCTGAACTTCTTCAGGGATGGAACATCCATGCCAATCGAGCACTGTCGGCATTATATCTATGGTAGAAGTTGTATAAGACCTTTTTTGGCCAGCCATATTTTGGTATTCTGGATGATAAATCATTAAAGGGATATGTGAGATTTCCTGATAATTAGGCATAATCGCTTTTGCCCACCAGTCGTGTTCACTCAGTAGAAATCCATGATCTGTTGTCATTATTATTGCTGTGTCTTCCCAGAGATTCTCTTCATCCATTTTATCCAGCAACCGTCCGAGTTGTTCATCACAAAATGCAACGAGTGCCATATATGTATTTTTGATGTGTTCGATATCTTCATCACTTTCAGTCGGACGAGCATAATTGGGCCAGTTCAAAACAGCCTTGTTATCTAGTCCGTATCTTTTTAAATACTCAGGAGGTATATCCTGACTTCTGCAGTTGAATGTCTAAAAAAAGTCAATAAATCTATATACAGAAACAAAATCTTTTACATTCAAGTTCACATATAGTTGTAGTGTGTTACTCCGTCTTCTTGGTTTTTCCCATCATTTTGCGAATCTCTCCAACCTTAAGATATTTTCTGCTAAAATCAAGACCAAATTCTTTGCCAATACCCTCCAAGACCTCATCATAATAATCAAAGACATAATAACCATCTTCAAGCAGAGTCCCAGAAGCTTTTTCCAAGCTCCTGGCAATGTTACTTGCACAATATTTGTCACCCAACTGATATTCGAGTACCCGAAGGATGGTCAGGGCAACAAAGCAGACTAAAAAATGGGCCTCAATATGATCTTCTTGAGACAGATACACCGGCCGAGTCCTCAGATCGCTTTTGGTAACCTTGAAGGTCTCCTCTATCTTCCATAAGCCCTTGTACATGGCAATAATATCGGTGTCAGGGACACTTCTATTTAGTTGAAAGAATCCATCAATGGTGTAGCGGCTTTTTCCCTTGAATGCTGGACTCTTCTTGTCAGTCCCAATCACATTGGTCATAATTACATAGTAGCCATCCAGCAGCTCTTCTTCGGTAAGTTTCTTTTCATCAAAGACAATATCTGTTCCCACGTTCTTGATGACCTGGCCTTGTTCATCATAGTGCAGCTTAGATACGTACTTCGCCGCTCCCTGCAAACTGGCTTTCGTATACTTGGCCGGATTTTTAACCAGATCACGAGCCTTATTGACCGCTTTCTCTCGATCCCGTTTAGCTTTATCAGCATATTTCTGGCTGTAGAAGACGATCTGTCGCTCATTGATCGTCGTTTTCTTCTTTTTTCCCTCGCTGTCAGTAATCCAAATCTTTCTGGGCTGAATGCGGGACTTGTACTTGGCATCTTTTCCCCAATCGGCATACCCATCCTCATCAAGCACATACTCCTGGAAAACCTCAGCAGCTCCCCTGAGTGAATAACTGATCACATAGCCATTGTGATCCAGCCGAATCTTGCTAATATTCTGGCCATTCATCATTCCCTTGTCAGCAACGACAATTATCTCTTTCATCCCAAAATCGTAGCTCAGATCAGCCATCATCGGAATGAGTGTTGTCCCATCGTTCGTGTTGCCTGGATACAGTCCGTAAGTAATTGGCAGCCCGTGTTCATCCATAAACAAACCCATCTGCACAATCGGATTGGGACGATGTTCCTTGCAAACTCCCTTCTTCCGCAATTCGTCTTCCCGATCAATTTCAAAGTAATAGTTGGTCACATCGTAATAGACCAGGGTGGTATCCCGGTCGTAGAGCTTGGTTATCTTGTTATGGATGGCCATCAGCAGATGATCTCTGTGCGTCAGAAAAAAATCCAGCGACCGATAGACGTCATCAAGAGAAAAATCCATCTGCTCGAAGAACCGCTGTCTTTGGAACCAGGCTCCTCGCTTGGATGAGGGGAAGAGGATTCTATCATACACCAGTAGTTTGAATATGGCATTATGGTTGTAGGAAGCCTTCGTATAGCGCCGACGGTTATTGAGAAAGTAGTCAATTTCCAGCTCGTGATAGATACTCGACAATGCCGCATACCCGAGGTTTTTTCGATTGGAACCATTAAGCTCATCGTGTTTTTGTAACCGGGAGGCCGGGCTGATGGAGATGTTCACCGCCGCCTGTTCTTCATTCTTTTGCCGGGTCATCTCTTTTGCTTGTAGTTTGAAGAAGACAATTGGATCATCGTATTGTTTCTCGAGCTCGTCCACATAGCCCAATGGCTGAATGACCCGGTGTCGTGTCATCTTATCCACATCCCGGTAGGATTCAACAATTTGTATGAAGATCCGACCGGTCTTTTTGTTGATGATTTTAGATACGTACATACGGAAGGCCCTCCTTGAGTACCTGTGTTAAGTATATCACAAGATGATACAGTCCGCAACAGTCCATGTATATATGTTTCTAAAAAAGATAAAATTTTTTACCCTCCTCTTTGAAGGATAACGATTTATTTTAGGCTGCTTGATTAAGTAGGTGCAAAACTAGGGATACAGTATGGAATAATTACCAGTATATATGATTTTTCTCTATATACTGGTTAAGTATAGTTGATATATTTCTGGATTATAGTATAATACTCTATATAAAGGCTAGATAGTTAATAAGGACTACAATACAGGATTTCAGATTCATGGAAAACAGACTTTTTCAAGAGAAACTGACATATTTTACAACACCTTACCTGATGAGCTTATTTGCTTATTATAAGTCTCCCCGGGATAAGATTAAGCATCTGACAAAAAGTGGTGAACTAATACATATCAAACAGGGACTTTATATAGCAGGTCAGAATTATAACAGAAAATATTCCCATGAAGTTATATCGGGAATGTTATATGGACCATCTGCTATTTCTATGGAATACGCATTGTCATTTCACGGACTAATACCGGAAAGGGTTGAAAAAATAACCGGTATCTGTTTTAAAAGAGATAAATCTTTTAATACCCCAATAGGTATGTTCAGTTATAAATATCTACCCATCAGGAAATATACACTTGGTATAGAGTACCACCGGACAAAACTTGGGAATTTTTTTATGGCTGCTCCTGAAAAAGCTTTGTGTGATAAAGTATATTTCAGCACTATTAAAGACAAGTCGGAAGTTCCACGTTATTTATTAGAAGAATTACGTATCGATATAATGCAGCTGCAAAAACTGGATATCAACTTATTGACCAGATTATCTGAAATTTATAAAAGAAAAAACACCGTCTATTTACTACAAACAATAGCCGGTTTACAAGCAATAAACGAGGGAAACTGATGAATAAAGCCATTTTAGAAATGCTCGAACCCTATAATTGCCAAACGCCAATGGACTATAAAAATGCTCTTAAAGAGATTGTCCAGCAAATTGCATTATTAGGATTATCAAGGCAGGGATTTTTTTATAAAGCTGCGTTTTATGGTGGAACAGCCCTTCGTATCGGGCACGGGTTAAACAGATTTTCAGAAGATATGGATTTTACTCTTTTACTATCAGATCCGAACTTTTCACTTGGAAAGTATTTATCAGGAATTGAGCAGGAATTATTGTCCTACGAATTAAAGTTTTCGGTACAAAAAATAAATAAAAAAGTTAACACACCTATTGAGTCGGCCTTTATTAAAGGTAATACACTGGCAATTTTAATTTCCATTGACGACATCGAACTACCGACAGCCGGTACTCATAAAAATGAATTATTAAAAATTAAAATGGAAATCGATACTGATCCTCCACAACCTTCAGGGATGTGTGAAACACTTTTTTTGACAAATCCAATACCCTTTAGTTACAACATCCTTCAGCTAACTTCCCTTTTTGCAGGAAAACTGCATGCCATTATTAGCAGGGACTATCCAGGTGGCCGTGTTAAGGGAAGAGACTTTTATGATTTTATCTGGTATATGAAAAAAAACATATCACCGGATCTGCAATACTTGGAAGCTAAGTTAAAACAAAGCGGCAAACTGGGTAAAAATAAACAATTATCTATAGATAAATTGAAGTTACTGCTTACAGATAAAATTTCTACAATTGACTTCCCTGAAGCCGGAAAAGATGTAACGCCCTTTATAAAAGAGGAATTTGAACTTAATGCATGGTCAGTTGAATTCTTTAGATCCTTGATTCAAACTTTATGACATTATCGCTGATTAACAAGAACCGAAAACTGGAATAATTGACCAATCAAAGATAAAGAAGTAGCATGAATCTATAAACAGGACGATACTGACAGTATTATTGAAGAAATGAGGGGTAGATAGAGTCTGATCTCAGCAATAGCGGGATAAGACTTACCACAATCCAGAAAAGAATCAGACTTTAATCTCCGATGTGAACAATGCCGCCGCCCCACGTAGTGATGAGTAATCAATATCATCTGCGGGCAGGATTTGTTTGAGAGTCCGGCATGACCCCACTACATCAGAAAAGGATGGGATAAAAAGGTTGTATGCTCGGGAGATCTGTCCACCGAATACCAGCACATCAATTTCTGCCTCATCAATTATTCCTTCCAGAACCTCTCCCAATGCACCGCCAACTTCCCGATAGGTCTGAATCAGCGCGGCCTTGATGAATGTTCCCCCTGCATCAAGTGCAATAATCATATACTGCTCCGGTAATCGTCTTTCAACCGTGTCTTGTGGATGCAAATCTGGTGGTTCCCCAGATTACGTATTCGATATCCTCCTAAGCTTGCAGGTACTACCACCATATCAAGATAGCCCATGGTATACCTTACCTTGCTGATGGGTCATCGATTGATTCGATAACTGCCTTCTCCCCATCTACCAAAACCAGAACGTTAAACTTCCCATCAGTATCCTGTATCGCCTCTCTCTCTATCTCAATCCTGGCAAGACGCACTTTTACTCGACCTAGATGCAGTATTGGATCACGGATTGACTGAAAACCTAACCTGGTTCTCAAAGAGAAGGTAAGATAATTCATTATGGTATGCTGCGCGCGATTCGATTTTATTTTGACTGTTTTACTTCACTATTGAGTTAATCCAATTTATACTAAATACCTAGATGATTTCGGGTATATAGTTCCTCAATAACGATGAGAATTTTTACAAAATTCTTATGAATACAGCAAATAAATCAAACAGATGAGAGGTTTATTATGGAACAAATCACGTTAAAAAGTGAAAGAGATTTTGGGGTTTTCATGAAGTTTGCCATTTCCATGATAATTTTAACCGTAATATTTGCAATTTACTTTTTTCCAATAAATGTAATCACTTCTGTTTCAATCTTGGCAGCAGGTATATTACTAGTAGCTCGTCCCATAAGTTCTGACATATATTTTGGCGATTTAACTTCCTAAGCAGTTTTCAATTTCTTTTTGCGGATCCAATTTTGA
>CAZMOX010000134.1:0-6125 GCA_964567895.1 uncultured Spirochaetales bacterium
CCGGTGATAGCAAGGAATATGAAAGCGGCATCTGCCAGAGTTACACCAAGAACAGTAGGGAACGCTCCTGAAAAACCGGCTGTACCGGCAAGTGAGAAAATATATACTGATATGGGTCCGATTGCAGCCTGCAGGATCAGGCCGAATGAGAATCCTGATGCTAGTTGTTTCAATTTGCACTCCACAGAATTAGTACTGGAAATAGGTATATTCGGCACTTTATCAGCAAAACTAACTCTTGGGAATACTGGATAATAACCCACACCCCTGCTCTTGTTACTTACACAAAGTAACTAACAAGAGTTTCGTGGAGGTAACGTGTCAAAAAAACAGGAAATGAATGAAGAAATGGTTTCTGTTTGGAAAAATCGGCAGGTGAAAGTTTCTTTTGTGAGAAATTATATTATTGCAGCTAATACATTTTTACCAAAACTCTGTAAAGGCAATTGCAGCCTTTTCGAGAGTTCTACATAGGCAGCATCAGAGTAGCTAAGTTTATTACTTGCAGCAATTTCCCTGATACGTATACGAGCAGCAGAATCCGGGATAGGATCGGTTGCTATGGGCAAATCGACTATATCTGTTTCAATGCCTTGAAGCTCATCAATTGAGATCCGGTTTCTGTTCAGGGCTGTAACCAAAGTATTACCTACTTCATACCAAAAAAGGGAAGGTACAAAAATCTGTCCGTTACCGGCAATCAGCTCTGCCAGGATTTTTTCTATCTGTTCACCGGTCTCTTCCTGCAGGAATAGAGCCATAGCTGCGGATGTGTCCAGAACAAGTGCATGAATACCCATACTACTTTCGCCCTTCATCGCGGAAGCTTATAATTTCTTCGGTAGTAATATGTATTCTTTTATTAATCCTTTTTCGACGATCGGCAATCCTTTTTAAAGCCTTCTGACTCGCTTCTTCCTGGTAAAATCCTTCAGGAGCAAGGATTGCTACCGGTTTTCCCCGGCGTGTTACATGAATAACAACTCCGTTTTCCACCTCTTTTAAAAGCTGACTGAAATGTGTTTTTACTTCAAATGCACCTATTTCTCTATTACTCATATTTACATAAGACTATCAACAGACTGGTTAATCAACCAGTTTAATGATCTGTTCCGGAGAAAAGTTTTTTAATGGTCCCCGGTAGGGGGTGCCGCGCTTCTCTTTATGCCTTTTTTCCATATATACAATAGACTGAGTGGGGCAGAAGTTGTAGCAGCGAACGCACAGAACACAGGAACCTTTTGCTTTAATGCCACCCTCATCTATATAGAGATTATTTACCGGACAAATAGTAATACAGCGTTTACAGCTGATACAGGTGTCAGAATCGATGGTGATATCATTTTGTAAACGTGGATAGTATTTTCGAAAGGGTTTTCTCTGCATCAGACCAAGTATTTTTGATATATATACATATCCCTGACTGAAGGATTTTCCGTTTCTCACTGCCTGAGTGAATTTGATAATCTTTCTTTTTGCTTTGGCGAGACGTTTGTTGATTTTTTTCTGATCTGTTGTATACGGTAAAGGTATTGCGGTAACATATACATTATTCGGCATGCGTAGATGTATCGACCAGTTTATTTCCCATTGCTTTTTTTGTAATTCATTTTGATATATATGGGCTCCATCACCGGAGAAAATAAGTTGTGTGCAAAAAGTGAATAGTTTAGTTTGGTTCTCCGGATTGTCTGGAGAATTGCCTGGAAAAATAAAGTCAATAAAATCTTTCATAGGCTGTGGAAGGTCGGATCCGTATATAGGATAACCGATACCTATAATATCGGATTTCCGGGCTGCTTCCCTGACTGCTTCCGGTGTGGATTGTTCAATACTGACAATAGAACAGTCATTGTTTTCAGCAGTAAACTGTTTCTGCATCTCCAGTGCGCACCACCAGGTGTTTCCTGTCCCGGAGAAGTAAAAAATTGTAACTTTCAAATCATCTCTCCCGTACTTGGTGCTAAAAAGCATTATCAGCGACAGCAAGAGTATCAAGTTGGGAACGTTTGTACATAAAAGTATTCAAACCTAGTGCAGCAGCTCCCAAAATACCGGCGCGGTCTCCAAGCTTTGAACGAATTATCAATAATGTTGATCGTGATCGGGTGCGGGGAGCAGCATTGAACGAAAAAGTTTCATTCATGATCCTGAAATAAGAATCATCTATGACTGACAAGCCCCCGCCAATTATTATGGTGTCAGGACTTACAATATTAGCCGCCACCGCCGCCGACTGACCCATACTTATTGCTGCATCTCTGAAAAGTGCAGCGAGGGCAGGATGTGAATCCACGTTTTTGTAGAGCTGACGAACTGTCTCATTAAAAGTGCCAAGTATTGAATTCCCCTTTTCCTGAAGACTCCAGCCACCTGCTGAGGCCTCAAGACAACCGGTTTTTCCACAGAAACAAAGGGTCTGCTTTGAAACCGGGGTATGCCCGAATTCACTGTTTGCCGAGAGGATGGTATTCCCAGACATTTGTGCTGAACCGATTTTTTGTCCCCAATTAATATAAAAAACTGTTTTATCCAGATCTATATCCCCAAACCAGCGTTCAGCCAGGAGCATTGAACGAACATTAGAATCTACAATAATTGGTAGATTTATCTGTTTCTTTATTAATTTATACAGGTTGATATTTTCCCAGCCCCAATCGGGTGCATTTAGCAGGATACCTTTTTCACTGTCGATAGATGCATGGAGAGATACTGCACACCCCAATATCCGCTCAGGATTTCTGAAACGCCTGGTAAGTTTCTGCACTGCACCGGCTATAAAATCGGCTAAATCATCAGGATCAAGGAAATTAGGAGTGGGTGATCGTTCAAATCGAACAAGTTCTCCCAGCATATTACTAATACCAAAAACAGTATTCTTTAAACCGATATCTATGCACAGCACATACTTGGCCTGTTTTACTATACGCAGCATTATGGGTTGTCTGCCCACAGCACCTGAAACCTTTCCAGCCTCTTCAATAAGACCTTCAGACAGCAGGCCGCTGACAATCTCAGAAATAGATACCTTATTTATAACCAGCTCCCGGGATAAACCCGCACGGGATATTGTTTCACTTTGATATACACCATTAAGTACGCGGAGACGATTTATTGTTCTGGCTGTCCTGGGGTCAGAGAAAATCATAGTTCAATCATATCTCATTGCATTAAGAAATACAAATATCAGCAGGCAGGAATCAAGCAGGGATTAGACCCAAAAGTTGGAAGTTAAAGATTTTCTGGTTATCATTACTCCTGTTGTTATTATCAGCACTATTCCTGTTGCCAAAAAAAGAATGTGAAAACTGTTCCATGAAATTCCAAACAGAGAGTATGAATCCGGTAAAACTCCAATCATAAAGCTACTGATTAATCGTGATATTCCCTTACCTCCATTATAAAGTCCAAAACAAACTGCAAGAGAGATATTAATATTATTTTCCTTAACCATGCCGAACATTTTTGCACTTGCTACAACTGATGAAAACGCAAATAGCGCTCCCGCGAGACAAATTAGAATTGAGGAAAAGATTAGTGAAAAGAAAGAGTGTTTGTAACAGAGGAGAAAAAGGAGATTTAGTACTGCAAAAATTATCTGTACTCTGATGAACATTTTACCGGAGTGGTTCTTGTCAATTACACGGCTGCCAATCCAATATCCCGCAACAGCCGATATATTAACAAATACAGACAAAAGAATATTTACATGTTGGGGGATCCCGAGTTCGTATTTAATAAATCCATATCCCAGAGGAATAGTTGAACAAATCAGCAGGTTCAGAAGAAAACCATAGAGGCTGTATTTCATCAAACTTTTATCCTTAATGGCATCGGCAAATTTTTCTTTTAACGGTGAAACACGCTTTTCAAGGGGGTGCTCGGGAATTTTTGAGATGAAATAGATCCGGCCCAGAGATAGGAGTGCTCCAATCAGAATAACCAGTTGAAGCCTTATAACAGATGCATCATTCCATATTATTAAACTTGATACTAAAAGAAACAGCCCCACGGCAATCTGCCAGCTGAACCGCATTCTCCCAAAGTAGTTGCCGCGCTCTCCTTGAGGTACAATATGACGTTGAAGGGGAAACCATCCGGCTGAATGAATACCAATTGAGGCAGCATATATGAGAATTCCGAACGAGAAGATAGCTGCTTTGAAATTACTGTCCGGAAGACTGCCTGCTGCAACAGCAAGGAGTAACCCGATAAAACCCCCTCCACAAACAGGGAGTAGAACTTTTTTAATGCCTTGCTTTTCCATAACATAAGCCAGAGGGACAAGGAATATCAGCGCCATTAAGGGGATAAGAGCCGTTGTAATCAGCGAAAGGAATTTACCGGCACCCAATGCTGATGCATATACAATAAATACACTGCTTTCACTCAGCGTTCGTTGAATTACTGCTCCAAAGCAAGCGGAGTAGATAGCAAATGACATATACTTCTTTTTGTCCTGATAGGTAATATGTTCAGCAAACATTACGGATTCTCCTTGACCGGTTTTTATACAAAAATCATTCTTATCTGAAGAGTTTAAAAAGCTGCTTAATGGATTTGATGATAATTAGCACACTAAGCCGTACTTATTCTCAAACGAGCGAGGGAAGTGGAGCAGCTTGATGGTCCATTTCCGAAAAGACAACCTTTGGTTGTCCAGAGTTAGCAAGGTAAAATACCCCTGCCCCTGAAACAGCTTCGCAGTTTTTAGCGGAAGAGAACCGCTTTGGCGGTTCTGGGTTCAAAGCTTGCCCTGGGGTATTGATACCTTTCATTTTTTTGCATCTGCTATCGTATTCCTTTCAGCAAAACTGGTGCGCAGATTTACGTTCTGAAATACTTTAAAATCGGGTTCATTCACTTTTTTCATTAATAAATTAATGGCGATATCAACTTGTTCTTCCATGTGGCAATTAACTGAAGAGAGCATATTATGCCCATTAAGCAGACACATCGTGTTATCGATACCGGCTATTGAAATGTCTTCAGGGATGGACAGGCCGTTTTCCAGAATAGCTTGTGAGGCACCAACAGCTATATCATCATAGGCAGCGAATACGGCGGTTGGAATGTTTTCTTTTGCAAGAATGTCCTGCATCATTTCATACCCGGCCTGCTCAAATTGTTTGTCACTTACCCGGATGAGTGACTGATCTACAAATAAGCCCTGCCGTTTCATGGAATCCTTAAAAAACTGCAGGCGGTGCGGGGTAAATTCTTCACTGAGGAAGGCAATTTTGGTATGGTTGTGTTTTATGAAACAGGCAACACCTTCATCAATTCCAATCCCGTCATTGACACAAATATAATCGAAAGGATGAGTTTCAAAGCTGGGATATGAAAGTCCGACCATCGGGAGTGTTGATCGTGGAATATCTCCAAATACATTAAAAGGTGATACACAAATAATTCCATCCACTTTTCCGATTGATTCAAAAAAACGGCAGAGCTGGATAATGCGTTTGGTTTCGAACTCTGCACAACTCATGAGCAGCAATCCATTCATTTTTGCGATGTGTGTGTCAAAAATATCCATCAGTCTGGAGTAGTAATTACTGGTGATATCAGAATAGATAACGGCAATTACCGGGCCGGTTTTTGTGTTGGGAATCTGTTTTTTTTGAGCTTTGACATGTCCATTACGAATTGCAATATCTACGATACGTTGTTTTGTATCTTCTGAAATATCATTGGAATTATTAAGAGCCTTTGAAACCGTAGAAATTGAGACTTTGGCAATTTTCGCAAGCTCTTTTAATGTCGGCATCAGTAACCCCTTTAGGGAAAATAGTAATTGTCAATAAATTATATGGACTTTGTCTAAAACTACTATAGCTTAATTAAGATTTTTTTTCAATAATTTACGAAAACTTTTCGAAGAAAAATAATATATGATTAAAATAATATATTTATTGACAAACAAAAATATTATGCGAGAATTAAAAAAAGAATGGGGTTTAAGTAGTTATTTCATCAGTTTGTTTCTAAAACATGGTTATCACAATAGTAAAAATATAACGAATTATTAAATATTAAAAATGTTCTAAATATTTCGAAAATATACGAAAGTATTCGAAAATACATTGTTTATTCATTTTTGAAATAAGGCTAATAAATGCCGG
>CAZMOX010000135.1:0-6117 GCA_964567895.1 uncultured Spirochaetales bacterium
TTGGAGTTTGCAACGCAAACTCCTGAAACAACCTTTGGTTGTTCACTCGCATCGGAAGTGTAACCATCATGATGGTTCCGCTCCTCTCGCTCGTTTGAGAATCAAAATAGTCTGACTGTACAAAATATGCGTGGAGTCAATTTCACAAACATAAATAATCAAGTTAAGATATCAAGAAACTTTATAATCATTTTTAGAACTGAGACTATTCAAACAGAATGTTGAATATCTGAATAAAAAGTTTTCCCTTCGGAAAGAAATCCCAATGGGAGAAAAAGTGTAGGGTGAAGAAGGAAATTAAGAAAGCCGGTGACTTATTAAACGAGAGATGGTTTAGATCAGAAAGTTAATATTTCTTGGAAAGAAAAATAAGAATAAAGAAAATAAGAAAATGAGGAATTGAAGAAATAAGAATTTATTGGAGACAATAACAAGAAAATGGAGCAGACAATGCTAGTGTCATGGTTTTTGCAGGGGAGCAAAAACACACGCCACCGTACGCATTGCAGCTCATTTGAGTCGTTATATTTACAATGGTACATTCTAATAACATCGCTTACAAAATTCTAAGGACATCGCTCACACTAAAAGACATGGGAAATATCCCAAGAGGAGTTGCCGGCGTCGTGGACGGAGATGTCAATAATGGAACAGAAAGAAGAATTTATCCTACTTTAGAAAACTGGAAAATATACAATTACCAGTCTATCTGAAATGTTTAATATCAGCAGAACTACAAAGCCTCCTGGTTATTCATTACAGCCACAGCCCCGATGGTACTGCTGCGGTGGGAGAGTAGATTGTTACCGGATATTTTTATAAAAAGAGTAAAAAAGTATTCATCGAAAACTTCTCAATCGCAGATGATAGAGAGACCATAAGAAAACCCCTGGATTTGGAAAAATATTCAGGGGCATTATTTTGTCCAGGATGCAAGAGTGTTGCTGTAAAATGTGGTCATAAGTCGAGTATAGCCACCTAGCTCTGAACTAATTTCTCTCAGTAATTCATCGGAGCTATATCCCTTTCGAAATGTTGTGTTATATCCCGTTCTAATCAAATATCCATCATCCAGAGGACGGATTATTTCGTACTTATTCTGAACAGGCCAAAGCCCTTGAACCGTTATATAAGCATTTCCCCTGTCCCGAAGGGTACGATTAATCAGACGGTATACCTGATGTCTGTCCTTCGGAGGAAGTATGTTTAATACATAGTGAGTCATCACAATATCATACTGCCTGTCCAGTACGGAGGGATCAGGATAAAAATTGGGATCGTAATCTGTCACTTCCAGGCATCCGGCCTTCAAAAGAGCATTTGCAGCAAAACGATCCATTCCGGTACCAAGATGCAGAACTGTTTTTTCTGTTACCAGACCTTCCTGACAGAGATATCGTACAGGCTGAGAAATCTGTTTTGTATGATTCAGGGCTGTCAGCCGGGATGATATAACAAAAGGAGATTTCCAGGGACAGTTTTCAACAGATGCCGCGTCCGTTTTGTCCTGTTGAAGGGAAAGCTCTATCGTCTGAAGATCTTCCGACCAGCTTTCAGTTTTAGAATTATATTGGTACTCCAGCTTTCCGGAACCATAAACTGTAAATGACCCATCACTGTCACGATGAACCACCCAGCCGGCTTTGATCATTTTTTCAGATAATTTCATAATAGTATAATAACAGTTGTAAATTTTTTTATCATGTTATATCTCTTGATATTAAGGTAAGTAATAAAAACTTTCTGCAGTTTTTCTTCGCTTGTAAAAAAAAAAGCAGAAGCATATAGTAAAAATGATTCAAATTAACGACAAGGGGGAAAGAATGAACAGTCTTGTAGTTTATTCTACCAAAAGCGGTAATTCCGAACTGATTGCAAACAGTATAGCAAAAGAATTAGATTGTGGGATTGTTAATCTGAATGAGGTTGAGTTTGAAGATATTGATCTGAATGAGATTGATACTATTTTTCTTGGAAGCGGAATATACGGGGGTAGCTTTCATAGAAGAATTATTGATTTTGGAAAGTTTTTAAATTCCAATAGTTTAAACAGAACAATATTTCTGAAAATTGCTTTTTTTATTACCTGGCTCGGTCGAGGTAAAAGTGATCTGACCGGAATCAAACATTTTAAAGACATCTTAAAGGTGCAAAGAGTTGATATTGAGGATGATTATTTCAGATGTTTTGGGGAAAGTTTTAAGTTTATCAGAAAATGCCATCCCGATAAGAATGATATTGAGAATGTAAAAGAATGGGCAAAAAAGATGACAGTAAAAAGAAACGACCGGTAAAAATTATCCCGGTCGGCTTCGTATTTAATCCAGATTACCTATAACAAGATTGCATAATCCTATAACATTGATATCTTAAAAAAACTTATTTCAGCCATCTTCTCCCATCAGAGTGCATTCTGGCTGTCCATAGTTTGTAAGATATACAACTGAAAGATCAAGCTCCGAATCAATCAGCAGATAAGTTCCGGCACCTCCCCTCTTACCTATCGCTTTTTCAGAAACAAGATTTCCGAAAAAAGAAAACGGAGAGAAGGCATACTCCCAGAACCATGTCTTGGGTCTGCTTACAATTATAATGTGAAGATGACTTTGATAAAAACTGGGGTTGATGAAATAGAAAAAAAACAAAGGAGTATTGACAAAATGATATGAATAGATAAATATTTTTGTGTCGAATGTAGAACATGTGCTGATGTATGTCCCGATGGTTTTGAGATGAAAAACTCAATCCACAGTGCCCCCCAAGGTGTCTGGAACAGGGCAAGGTATGGGTATGGGATCTCGGGATGGAAGAGGAAAACGTAGCGAAGGAAGAAGGAAGTGAGATAATGCCATGGATAAATGAAAAAGATTGTGTTGGTTGCGGTGTGTGTGTTGAAAATTGTCCCGTAGGAACAATTTCTCTAGAGAATGGTGTAGCAATAATAGATATGGTTAATTGTATTCATTGTGGAATCTGCCACGATATATGTTCAGAGGGTGCAGTAAAACATGACGGCGAGAAAATACCAGATGAAGTACAGGCAAACGTTACAAAAACAAAAGAGTTTATGAACGCTTGCGCTAAGTATCTTGGTGATTCGAAAGAAAAGCAAAAATGTCTTAACAGGATGATGAAGCATTTCAATAAAGAAAAAATTGTTGCTGAAAAAACATTGGAAAAACTCCAAATGCTTAAGACGGAATAAACGCCATCTTCTGGGGTAAGTGGAGAAGATATGGCAATACATTGCCTAACATATAGAAGTCTTAGCGTAGCTGCAACAAAAATAGGGTTTATTTCGTTACCTCAATGCCCTGCGAGAAAAAATGATTTAAACTGAAATGAAGTCAGCAGCACAAGGGCCGCGCTAAAAGCAACTTAAATCGATTTGTAATGTGTAAATTCTGATGAATATTAGAATGGATGAAACGGAATAGATGTTCACTCCAAAAATTGTCAGATTCGTAGATTATTATATTCTATCGTTTTCTCTGTAGATTAGATTAATAAATGTGGTATTAATGAAAACTGGATGGATTATTTATTTTTAGTGGAATCGGTACCGGGTTCAAAAGATTGGCCAGCTTAACACCCACTCTTCTTATTCCTTTACCCATAAAGAACTTACCGCCTCACTCCCCCCAGAAAATGTGCTCTTTTGTGGAAAATGTACCCGGGAAGCCTCCGAAAAACTGCTATTCAATAAATTCTATACCCCATTAAGACCTCTAGAATGAAGGTTATTCTTTAAATTCACGCTAAAAAGATACTTTTTCGGAGCTTTCCCCGGTACCGCAGTATAGGGAACCGCGTCGGTTGGGGATCTTTTCAAGGCTGCCAATACTCTTTCCTTGCTGTTCATGTGAAGCCTCCCTTATTCACCATTCAGTTGAGCGGAGGTAAGTTCATTTAAAAGAGGTTTGCCAGCCGACAGGTTGCGGACATTCTTCACAAAAATCTCCCAAACCCTGCGGATGTAGTTTGGGTTCATGGTGGATCCTGAAATATGTGGTGTCATGATCACATTCGGCAAGCTCCACAGTGGATGCTCTGGTGGCATTGGATTGTGGTAGTGGGTATCCAATGCCGCTCCGGCTATTCGATTACTGCGTAAGGCATCCAACAGAGGTCCTTCTTGGATCAGAAGGCCCCGCGCTGGATTAAGAATGCAGGCATGTTTGGGCAGATAGTTCAATTCGCGTTCACCAATGCACCCTTCGTTGTTCTTTGTGAGAGGCATGCTGAGTATGAGGAAATCGAGATCCTGTAGGAATTCTTTTTCCTGTCCATTCACATATATTTTGTCGGGGAGTGTGCCTTCAGGATCTCCGGTACCTTCCAGTCGATAGATATTCGGAAGGCTTGCCAATGGAGTTTTTCTGACCATGACAGAAGTCCGCATGCCCATGGTCTTGGCGAGACGAGCCGTTTCCCTCCCGATCGATCCGTAACCCCATATGCCTACCCGGCAACCACGGATTTCCTTTTGAAAACGAGCGGATCTGTCCCATAATCCTGTATCTTGATTGCGTATCATTCCACGTAGGTCGCGCGCTAGATTCACCATCATTGCCATGCACCATTCGCCAATGGGGGCATCAAAAACCCCTCTGGCATTGCACGCCCGCACACCTCTCTCCACGAGACCAAGGTTGAAGAGCTGTGAATAGCCCGAGGAGCTGATCTGGATAAATCCAAGGTTTTCCATGAGGGATATATTTATGGGGGGAACCGTGCAAAGGAGAATATGGGTTTTATGAATAAGGTCAGGGGGGAGTTCCCTTCGTATGGTGCTTGGGGAGACGCAGTCTATATGCACGTCGGGTAGTCTCTCAAGTTTTTTGAGCTCTGTATTGTCCTGTTCCATGTCTATGAGAATATTCAGCATAAATTACCCCTTTTCAATCCCGTAGGATTTTTCCTGGAACACTGTTGAATTCCCCGCTTCCCCTGACAAAAGGATATTTCCTTTTTATTTCATCAGTCAGCCGGATTCCCAGACCAGGAGTCTGTGGAGGAAGAGCCATGCCGTTCTCCATAGTAAAGGAGTCGCCGATGATCTCACTATGCAATGGTCCATAAGCCGGGGCTATCTCCAGTACCATGGTGTTGGCACAAGCAAAACCACAGTGGATGTTCTGCATAAACGAACCGCCAGCTCCCCATGCATGGGTGGCGATTTTTTTCCCCCGACTTTCCAGCATGGTGGCAATTTTCATGAATTCACCCATTCCTCCAGTAAACGAGGCGTCGGGCTGGCCTATGTCAAAGCCTTCGATATCTGAAAATACCTTCCATTCATACAATCCCGTAAGACATTCACCCCCAGCAATGGGTATGGATGTGCTTTTACACAATTCGGCGTAACTCCATGGGTCTGTGTAATGCAGTGGTTCTTCAAAGAACATGAGGTCGTAGGATTCCAAGGCGTGCATGACGGCTTTCGCGGTTGAAAGGTCCCAAGTTTTTGCTATGCTGTTTCCCATATGGCCATCGATTGCGACCATGAGTTGCTTACCGAATTCCGTTCGGATGAAGGCTAGCTTCTCGGCCTCGAACTCGGCGATAGCGCTCGGAGCGTCGGGTTCGTACCAACCGTCTTTCGTTAGTGAACCAGCGCTGACTTTTACACCTTTGAAACCGAGTGAGAGGTACAGTTCAATCTTGGCAGCTAATTTTTCCTGAGGGTAATTACTGGGCCCTCCGGTAGCATAGCAGAGAATCTGGTCATGCTTCCTTCCCCCCAGGAGTTCGTACACAGGTAGGTTCAGCATCTTGCCTTTCAGGTCCCAAAGAGCGGCTTCAATACCATTGATCACGTTAAGGCCAAGTCCTGTCCGGCACCAGAAATTTCCGCAATGATACATGCGATCCCAGAGTTGTTGGATAGCATCGACTTGTTGGCCTATCAGTATCGGTTTGAAGAAGTCCACTATCTCAGGGACAACCTCCGGGCAAAAATATCCTGCGTACGTCTCTCCTAGGCCGATTAATTCTGTGTCCGTATGGATTTCAATAAACGCGGCGCTCCGTCTTTTCCTGGCTTCGGAGAGGAATGGATCGTTTGTACAGGGACCGGTAAGCAAGACGGTTTGTACGTCGGTGATTTTCATAAAA
>CAZMOX010000136.1:0-3489 GCA_964567895.1 uncultured Spirochaetales bacterium
GGTATACCAGTTGACAAGGGTACCCTCTACCTTTAAAAAGTTTCAATTTGAAGATCCATGATCTTACCAAGTGCGTTCAACTCGCGTGACACATCCCCTTCAACCAGAATGATATGATGAGAATAGGTTCTTTCCATGAATGTTTTATCATCAGACACCTCTATTACCCCGCTCTTCCAACAACCTGTCCCATGCAAGACAGGGGGTCGAATTGCAGGAACCCGATTCATTAAGACAATTAGTTCCCATACCAATAATTGAGTCAGAATCAATCCGCTAAGTATTCTTTATCAAAACTGGGAAAGAAGCATGATTCCAATGACACCCTATCCACACCCAGCTCATATGCTCTGTCAAGTTAATATTTTGAATTAGTTGTTTGGCCGTGAGCTCTCACGAATGATCAATTTTGGTTTAAGCGGTTCTGAAGGCTCTTCAACTGATGTTCCCTCGATATGAGAAAGGAGCATTTCTCCCAGCCCGAAACCAATCTCCGACAATCTGCCGTCAACAGTGGTTAATCTTGGATAGATGGCTTTTGAAAGCCCCATATTATCATATCCAATAAGACTTACATCTTCTGGAACTCTTAACCCCTGTTTACAGAGATAACGAAGAACCCCGGAAGCCATAAAATCATTCCCACAGAAAACGGCATCCACCTGTTTCTCTGTAAAAATCCTCTCAGCAGCCTCGAAACCGCACTGAATGGTCCAGTCTCCGCTATCCTCAATAATTTCAGGTTTTGACTCACTGGTTGTCTGAAAGACATCAAAAAAACCTCTTCTGCGTTCGGAGGTATCGTAATGTTCTTCCGGCCCATTTATAAATGCAATGCTTTTATAGCCGCACTTCTGCATATAGCGGGCAATCAGGTGTCCTCCCAGATAATTATCCACCCGAAAAGAGGCGATTTTCTCATCCTTTATATGAGAGTTCAGTACCACAAAAGGAAAGCCGTCGAGAACTTTCAGGAAAGGCATGGGTCTTTCATACTGCGGGATGATTATAATACCATCCACACTTTTGCCATGTGACTTTTGATAGAAGAAATTATCAAGATCATAGTCTTCCCAATTCCGGACGTCAAACGTGACGCTATACCCAAGCTTTCCGGCTGATTCCAGGACACCCTCTATGTAGTTGTAAAAAAACGTGTTATCCACAACAAGATTGGTATAGCGGGTTGAATTCAGGATGACCATGAGGATTGTATGCGTTTCCCCGGTAATCAATGTCCGGCCTATTCTATTGGGAACATAGTTCAGCTGTTTTGCACAGGAAATAACCAATCTGCGGGTCTCTTCATTCACCGTTTTTCCGTTCAAAGCCAGAGAAACTGTGGCCGTAGAGAATCCGGCAAGTGCTGCAACATCTTTTAAAGTGCTCATAATTATTCCCTATCCCGAAAGTTTTCTCAAGTTGTAATCATTAATATAATAGTATTTTAGCCTGGAAGGCTTTCTCCTGCAGATTACATCTATTCGACAACTCATTATATCATGAATACGGGTTATTTATATGCATCATCAACCTTTTTAGCTAATCTCCATGATAGTTCCGAATTCCCTCAAGAAAAATTGAACCATAATCATGCAGCTTTTTCTCACCCACCCCGGAAATACTCAGGAACTCACTCATAGTTTTAGGTTGGGCTCCGGCCATCTCGGTTAAAGTTTTATCACTAAAGATGATATAGGGGGGAACGTGCCTCTTTTTTGCCAGAACCAGCCGAATCTCCTTCAACTGCTGAAAAAGTCCTGCATCAAAATCCCTATTGCTGTACGAAAGTTCAGGCGTCATCCTGGATCTCTTCTCTTTTACAGCCTGCTGCTTGCTAATAAAGAAAGGCCCATTTTCGAAAAGAATTGACCTTGCACTCTCAGTAAGCCGCAGCACATTAAACCGGCTATGATCCTGATATATAAACTCCTGACTTATCAGCTCATTCATAACCGCTCTCCACCATCTTTTATCCTTACTCTTGCCCACCCCATAGGTTTTCAGCTGATCATGATGATTATTGCGGATTTTCTCAGTGTTTGCACCCCGGACAATATCAATAATATAATTAATCCCAAAGCTTTCATTGACCCGTAGGATTGCAGATAAAATCATCTGTGCATCGACTCTTGCATCCTCTTTTTCTGTCTCATCATTACAGACATCACATTTACCGCAGTTCCCGCTGTACTCCTCATTAAAATAGTGTAAAACCTGTTTTCTGCGGCAGACATTCACAGAAGCAAATCGGATTATTCTGTTTAAATTGTCACTGCTCTTCTCCCGCTCCAGGGGATCCTCTATCTGGTTGATGAAATATTGCTGTTTCATTATGTCAGCGGGGCTGTAGAGCAGAAGACAATATGAGTCCAGCCCATCGCGCCCGGCTCTCCCGGTCTCCTGGTAGTAGCCTTCAATACTTTTCGGCAGATCTCCATGTATAACAAATCGAACATTATTCTTATTTATACCCATACCAAAAGCAATCGTTGCCACCACTACATCAACATCATCACTATTGAATAGTTCCTGGTTTTTTGTTCGCTGCTCTTTGGTAAGACCGGCATGGTAATGGATTGCCTTAATCTTTTTTCTCCTGAGAAATTCAGCAGTTTTTTCTACCTCTTTTCGGCTTGTACGATACACAATACCTGATTCTCCCGGATGTTCACTTATAAAATCATAAATTTGAGATAGAGGATCATTTTTATGTACAACCTGATAATAGAGCTCCTTCCTGTCAAACGAAGCCCTTACCACAAATGGATTTTCGAGCTGCAGAATTTGGATGATATCCTGTTGAACCCGGTTAGTTGCAGTTGCCGTAAATGCAGCTATAGGAACTCCGGGAAACTGATTTCGTATCTGAGAAAGAATCAGATAGTCGGGTCGAAAGTCGTGTCCCCATTCCGAAAGGCAATGAGCTTCATCAATTGCAAAGAAGTTGACCTGAAACCTAGAGAGCTTTTCCAGATATCCTTCTATGGCCAGTCTTTCCGGTGAAAGATAGAGTAGTTTGATTTTGCCCTGGTTGAGCTGTGAGTATATTTTTGAAATCTCTTCGCCTGCCAGACTGCTGTTTAAAAAAGCGGCCGGTATTCCGCGCACAACAGCTTCATCAACCTGATCCTTCATGAGTGCAATGAGCGGGCTGATTACTATGGTTAAACCATCAATAAGCATTCCGGGGATTTGGTAGCAGAGGCTTTTGCCTCCGCCAGTCGGCATAGAGGCAAAAACATCTTTGCCATCCATTATTGCCGCTATAATATCTTCCTGATTTGGGCGAAAAGTATCATAGCCGAATATGGTTTTCAGTAGTAATTTTACGCTTCCCTGTTTAGAAATAGTATGCTCCATCATCTGCTCCAATAAAATCGATTTCAATATATCTTATTTTTTTTAAATGTCAAAGCCATTTGCCGCAGTGTTAATTTGTGCTCTATTTAGCGTAATCAGCATAGTAATCAGCATAGTAATCAGCAT
>CAZMOX010000136.1:3589-6108 GCA_964567895.1 uncultured Spirochaetales bacterium
GTAATCAGCATAGTAATCAGCATAGTAATCAGCATCGAAAAAAAACACGCAATTATAGAGTTCTATGATATAATGTACATTGTACTCTGTAGTACATTTCACTCTTATTTTTTACATCAGGAGCCAGATTAATTTATGAAAGGTGACCGAATAATGCAGCTGGAACTCCTCCTTCTTTCACACCCGGAAGGTATGCGCCGCGCAGAAATTGCGAGACGTTTAGGAGTTCATCGTTCAACTGTCGGTAGATATATTGATGCTCTAAAAAAACATCTGGATATCAGTGAAAATAAATACTTAATTAAATTAACGGCAAAAGATGATATGGATTTGATGAAACTCAGCATCTATGAAAGCCTGGCCTTCAATATTTCAGCTGAGCTTTTTGCTTCTCACGGAGAGCTACAGAATCCGCATCTCGCGTCAGGATTGAGAAAAATAGCCGGAAATATGCGTTCGTATGCACCTACTATCAGCCAAAATATTGATGCCGCTGCTGAGGCTATAGAAGTCAACGCCACAGGGGATAACTCTCACTATACTGCTACTTTTGAGGTTTTAATCGATGCATGGGTCTCAGGCAAGATTGTACGGCTTAAACACTCCCACAATAGTGATACAGATTTGGAAACCGAATTTGCTCCCTACTTCATCGGTTTCCGGGAAGATGATCTGGGGAGAAAACCCATAAGTGTAACCGGCCGGTTGAGGCATACCTCAGAGATTGTTACTCTTGATATTCAGGATATAAAAAGGGCAGAAATTCTTGATGAAATTTATACCATCCCCGATAATTTAAAACCATTTAAAAAGCCCGATACCGAAGAAGGGTATGGTGGAATCGATATGATTCCGCTCAAACTCAAACTGAAAGAACGTTCAGCAATTAATTCGTTTAATATGCTCTACCGGGAACATATTAAAACTTATAAGGATGATAAAGGACAGCTTTTCTGTGAAATGCAGGCTGAAAACTCCATAGAACTTCTTTTAAGGCTGGTACAATGCGGAGACTCTGTCGAAATTATCGAACCTGCAAATTACCGCAATAAATATATTCGTGAATTAAACAAAATCCTGAAAATTTATCAGGATTGATTTTATATAAAATACTGTTCCATTTCGATACACGTATGAAACAGTATTAAATCAGGAGGTTATTTATGGCGAGTATTAAAGGAACCAGAACAGAGCAAAATTTGCTAAAAGCATTTGCAGGTGAGTCACAGGCAAGAAACAGGTATACATATTTCACTAGCAAGGCTAAAAAAGAGGGGTTTGTCCTCATATCCTTACTCTTTGAGGAAACCGCTGCACAGGAACAGGTTCATGCAAAACAGTTCTTTAAATTTCTCGAAGGTGGTCCTCTGGAGATTACTGCTGTCTATCCGGCGGGAATGATTGGATCAACACTAGAGAACCTGAAAGCCGCTGCAGAAGGGGAGAATGAAGAGTGGACAATGCTCTACCCCTCATTTGCCCAAACAGCAAAAGAAGAGGGTTTTCCTGAAGTAGCTGCAGCTTTTACCTCTATATCAATTGCAGAAAAACGTCACGAGGAACGCTACAATAATCTGATTAAAAAGCTTGAAGAGGGCACAATGTTCAAACGTGACAATCCAATTATATGGCGCTGTTTGAATTGCGGATATCTGCACGAAGGGACAGAAGCTCCAAAAATGTGTGCTGCCTGTAAGCATCCACAATCATATTTTGAAGCATTCGGAGAGGTCAATTAATCCCGCATAGAGAAGTTGAAAAAACTTCTGATAATTGAAGTATGCAAAGCATACTTTTAAGAAAAAATGTGTATAGAACACAAAAAGGAGTGAATAATGGCAGTTGCAATAAAATCTGGTGTATACAAATGTGAAGTGTGTGGAAATATGGTTGAAATGATTCGTGTTGGCGGTGGAGAACTTGTATGCTGCGGTCAGCCCATGGCTCTGCTCGAAGAAAAAAATGCTGACTCAGCTACTGAAAAACACGTTCCTGTAGTTATAAAAGTTGATAATTGTTATGAAGTTACTGTTGGATCAACACTTCACCCAATGACAGAAGCGCATGCAATAGAATGGATCGAGCTGGAAGTTGATGGTGACAGTTACAGAAAATATCTCAAACCAGGTGATAAACCTTCTGCGGTTTTCTGTATTTGCGGTGGTGAAAATGTCTCTGCCCGGGAGCATTGCAATCTGCATGGATTGTGGAGAAGCTGATAAGAAAACTTATAATTCAGCCATAGACGACATGATAACTATTTGGTACATTTTAGATACTTATTATTATAGGAGGTGTTATTATGATTAAATATGTATGTGACCTTTGCGGTTATGTTTATGATCCTGCAGAAGGTGATCCTGATAATGGCGTAGCAGCCGGAACTGCTTTTGCAGATATTGCAGAAGATTGGGTATGCCCACTTTGTGGTGCATCAAAGGATGATTTTTCTGTATTAGAATAAACAAACTGCAATTAAAAAAGGGCTGTCGCATAGTATATTTGTGACAGCCTTTTTT
>CAZMOX010000137.1:0-5947 GCA_964567895.1 uncultured Spirochaetales bacterium
CTTCCTCTTCTTTTCTCCTTTAGGGATCTTCTCCCTGCTCTTACTCCATTAAACCACAGTTCCATCCATACAGGAAAAAATCATTTGAGGAATAAGTAGAAAGAATCTTATTCGGGGTTGACCAGATGCATAAGATGGAGTATAGTGAGTTAGTATGCCATGCTTGGGGAGAATTTATGGAACATCACGATGTACGCATCCACTTCTGCTTCCGCTTCCATGTGAACTTCTACCACTCCTACCGTGGGGATACCCCTGATGAAAATGGTTTTGGAAAGGATATCCGCATAATCAGGGGTATTCTCGATGTCCTTGACCGGTAGAATGGCAATGGAATACAGGTCGGTTGCGCCTGTGATTTCGACAATGTGTTTTCCCTTGGCGAAATGATTCCCCAACATGCACCGGATATTATCGAACGCATAAAAAAACGAATAGCCGATGGGCAGGACGAGATACACCTTATGTCTTGGAACAACGGCATGCTCGGCCTCCATACCAGCGAAGAATTCAAGCTGGCGATTGAATGGGCGAAGACCTCACCGGACCATTGCGGGAACTCCGATATACTGGGATCATTCGTACCTATCGTTCGTCCCCAAGAGTGTATGGTCACTCCATCGCACATTCAGCAATACCGCAAACTTGGTATTGAGGCCGTATCACTGTACTATAGTTCAATCCCCTTCAATGCCTTTGGATCATTCATCCCCCCCCTTCCTGTTGAACAACAATATAATCCATTACTGCTCCAAGATCCTCAAACCGGAGCTTCCATCAGACTCCTTCCAGCGATAAATCAAGGGGACTTGGCTGAATACGGGTTTAGTGCCAGAAAAATGCTCGCCCATATCCGACGGAAACAGATACGTATGAAAAATCCGACAGACCTTATGGTGCTGCTTGATATGGATGCCGACGATACTTTCTGGGCAGGCATCGTGCCTAAACCAATGGCGGCACTCATCCCTAGTTTCGCCGGCCTGTACCATTTGGTAAAAAGCATTGCACACCTTCCCTATCTGAGCTTCACCAAAGCCTGGAGCTATCTTGAAACCCACGCCAATGCAGGTAGCATTTCCATTGGTCAGGACATGGCCGATGGAGCCTTTGACGGCTATGCATCCTGGGCGGAAAAATATGACAATCATCAACTTTGGGCAAAAGTCACCGAATGTCGTGGGTATTGGCAAAAGGTTAAGGACCTTGTTTCCCATATCTACCAAACAAGCTCTGCAGAAATGGAAAATTTTGCATCGTGGAGTGCACGCTTACCTGATGGTCTGCAAACCATAGCTGAAAAAGCAATCATGCTCCGACTCCGTTTGCTTAGCACCACCCACTTCGGTTTGTCCGCACCGATCATGAATGTCCACCGCCTGGAAGTCGCATATTCGATTGCCAATGAAGCAATCACCCTCTCCAAGTATTTGCTTAACGAAGTATCCGAACTTCTCCAAACGGATGTCACTTCCATTGCAACGCTAAGCACTCCAAGTCCAATGCAAAATCCAAATCCCCTTGGCATGGAACTTCTTACCGATGGTTCAATACAAATATTCACCACCCAACAGGCAGATGAACCCTACAGCGTCTTCATTGAAACACCTTGGCTAGACTATGGCAAGAAAATACACCGAGCAAAAATCACCTCCTCGCATCTCCAAAATGGGAATCTCTGTACCAGCGGGGTCATTTCATTGGAGAAGAAAACCGAAGGACTCGTTGTGCAAAGCATGTGGGAACGTTCACTCTATCAGGACCCGCATACCGATTTACTCATTGCCGACTGCACCATGTCCTTTCCCAAAACCCCCCACAAAGGTTTCAATAAAACCAAAGCAAAAAGACTCCAACGAACCTGGGATCCCAATTGGAGGCAAACGGCGCCCTTTGAGATAGTCGCATTCAATGCGATTCCCAAGGAAACCAACATATTTGTATGGAAGGAAGATTTTTCGGGTCGGCTTAGCTCCTATACCTTGGATTATATTTCATATGGAAATAATACCATGCTGGCCTCAATAAACAACCAGGTCACCCCTAGTTTCCTGGCGCTCAGCGATGGAACACATGGGATATTAATCGCTCAGAGTACCAAAAAGCTCCATGGCTTTGCATTTTGTCCCCTACGGCAGATTATCGAGGGAACGACCCAAAGCATCTTCATGAACCCGTTTGGAACCTATTGGGGGAAGCAATACCGCTACCCAACCGCGATAAGCAATATCGGTAGATTCACCGCCCTCCTGACAGCTGAGCATCTGCATCCATCGGCTCCTTCATGGGAAGGGGAAACCGTGGATTTCACGCTCATGTTAGCCCTATACAAAGGAAGCGAACCCCCTGAGGTTTTGCTCCAGGAAGCACGACGATTCAGCAAGGAAGGAGCATCCGAATGAAAGGTATGGAGCTTAAACAGAACGATGGACAATTCTCCCTGTATATCGGAAGTAGGCTTGTCCTAGAACATTCGGCAACAAAGCCCTGTGTGCAGCTTGGCTATGGTGCATGTACCATCAATATGCCCCATGGGATGTATCACCTCCATGAAACAAAACCCACCCGATGGGAACAAGCAACTGAGTTTCATATCAGGTTAACCGCCGAAGAAGCGCTTCAGATTGAATTCCCGGGCTTGCTTACCCTCGATATCGTAGAAGAAGACCAGATGGTAAGGATCCAGATCGGAACCCAAAGTCAGAAACCATTCAATCGTCTCAAGCTCGAACTTCCATTGCCGAAAGACGACCTTGTCTTTGGGTGTGGAGAACAATTCTCACATACCGACCTCCGTGGAAAATCACTCCCCCTGTGGGTGTCTGAACCGGGAATAGGCAGAGGACCTGGTCTAGAACGGCTATTGGCAAACCTACATTCGGGTAGGGGTGGTTCGCGCGAACATACCTATTTCCCGCAAGGTTCATTCGTCACCAGCAAAGGATTCTGGTGTGCACTACAAAGCACCGCATATTCACGCTTTGATTTTTCAAAACCAGGAATGTGCCAGATAACGGTCCACGAAATACCATCCACCATTGTGATTGGAAGCGCAACTGACCACAGTACTGCAGCTGCGAATCTCAGCACACATCTCGGCCGTCAAAAGAAACTTCCCGGATGGTTGTACGATGGTCTTGTCCTCGGTGTACAAGGTGGACGCGAAGTCGTGCGGCAAAAAATTAACACCGCTGTTGACGCAGGCATCCCGGTGGCCGCGGTATGGTGTCAGGATTGGCAGGGGATCCGCATGACACCCTACGGCAAACAACTCTTCTGGAACTGGGAGTACGACCCAAAGCTCTATATGGACCTACCTGCATTCATCTCAGAACTGCATGACCAACACATACGGTTCATGGGATACAACAATCCGTTTTTAAGTACCGATGCCCCCCTGTACGCCGAAGGGCTTCGAGAAGGATATTTTGTAAAGGATTCCCTGCGGAAAACCCCATACATAACCAGTACCTCCACCTTTCCCGTTTCATTGGTGGACTTTTGCAACCCACAAGCATGTCGATGGTATAAAGACATTATCCGCACCAATATGATTGATATTGGAATGGATGGGTGGATGGCGGATTTCGGAGAGTATCTACCCCCTGATGGTACACTGCATCAAAACCAGAACCCCTACCTTGAGCACAACCGTTACCCAATCCGTTGGGCGGCTGTCAATGCCGAGGTAGTGCAGGAAACCGGCTTTGAACAGGACATCGCCTTTTTCTGTCGTTCAGGTTTTACCGGCAGTGCATCCCTTGTCCCCTTGTTCTGGGCCGGAGACCAAGCGGTGAATTTCCACCGTAATAGCGGAATTGCTTCGGTTATTCCAGCCGGAATCTCTAGCTCATTGTCTGGAATTGGCTATTGGCATTTCGATATCGGTGGTTTCTTCTCCTTCGCATGGATAAAAAGAAGCAGGGAACTACTCATGCGTTCCTGTGACCTGGCCGCATTCACCCAGGTAATGCGAACTCACGAGGGAATCAATCCGGTGGTGAACGCACAGTTTGACACCAATGCCGAAATGCTTGCCCATTTTGCCAGAATGGTACGGGTACACACCGCGATGAAACCATATCACATCCATGTGGGTACACAGTATCACATGGTAGGTAGGCCCCCCATTCAACCCGTAATCATTTCCGATAAAGGCAAATCTCGTATAGTGCATGACGAGTATCTTTATGGCGAAGACCTTTTGGTCGCTCCCATCATTCAAAATCATATACGATCCAGAAAGGTCGAACTCCCGGAGGGTGAATGGATGGATTTTTGGACCGGGCGGAAAATGACAGGTGGTAAACACCGGGTGCAAGCCCCAATAGGGCGTCCTCCGGTATTCATTCGTGCACAGAGTGAATATTGCAACATGTTTCAGAGAATAGCGCAAAAGGAGATTGGATGATGGTAAAGAGCAGCAAAGCAATGCATGCGGGTCCGATTGAGAGGCAGGTGACATTTAGAAATTTGATCGCATATGGAACCGGAGACATTTATGGCGGCGGGGCCTTCATGATCGTAGGATTGCTGTTTCTCTTCTACCTTACCGAAGTAGTAGGCCTTTCTCCAGCGCTTGCAGGTTTGGTCTTTGGTATTGGGAAAATCTGGGATGCCATTTCGGACCCGCTCATGGGCTATCTATCCGACCGGACAAAATCACGGTTCGGACGACGCCGGGTCTACTTCCTGGCAGGAATCATCCCAATAACCATCTCTTTCATCATCCTTTGGCTACCAATGAATTTCGACACCCAGTTAGCCTTGTTCCTGTATTATAGCTTTGCCTACATAGTGTTCGCCACGGTGTTCACCATGGTGATGATCCCCTATTCGGCTTTGGCCGCCGAACTTTCCGGTGATTACAAGACCCGCAATAAACTCTCTGGCGCCCGCTTGTTCTTTTCAGGATTCTCATCACTGCTTGCTGCGACCATTCCCAAGATAATCATCGACTCCTCCCAAGGCCCCCCTTCCACCGGATATGTGGTCATGGCCGTCATTTTTGGAATCTTCTTCGCTCTCCCATGGTTGCTGGTCTATTTTGGCACCTGGGAAAGTACCCAAGCCACCCATGCCAGTGTGTCATCGAATTTCCTTAAGGAATTCTTCACCATCTTCCGTAATCGTTCCTTTAGGATCCACATCCTTATGTACGTGTTCGCTTATTCCGCCATGGACCTCCTCATGGCTTTGTTCACCTATTATCTGACCTATTCCCTCAGACGTCCCGGCCTGTATTCCATTGCCATGGGGACACTCATGGTGGTGCAACTCGCAATGATCCCCGTATATGTTCGCATAGCGAACCTAAAGGGCAAACGGTTTGCCTACAGAATGGGTCTGGGCATCTGGTTGACCGGCATGGTGGGGACTTTGACGCTATCGCCTACCTCGAGCGTGGCTCTGGTGGCTTTGGTCTGCGGGGTAATCGGGCTGGGCACCTCCGCGGCGGTATTCATCCCCTATGCGATTCTACCCAATGTGATCGATGTAGATGAGCTCATGACCGGCTCACAGCGGTCGGGAGTATACTCAGGAGCCATGACCCTCACTAGAAAGCTTATCCAAGGAGCCTTGGTCATGCCGCTTATCGGGTTGTTCCTTGAAATGGTCGGTTTTGTCTCCAACGCAGAGCAAACGCCCGAGGTGATCTCGCGTTTCTTCCTTTTCTTCATCGGTGGGCCAGCATTGCTTATTATGGCAGGAATTGTTGCCGCCACCTGGTTTGAATTGAATCCAAAGAACAGCGAGGTACTGGCGAGTGAGCTTGAACGGTTACGAGCAGGCGGAAAACTCGCCGATGCACCTGCAGATGTTAAGGAAATATGCCAAAAGGTCTCGGGAATACCCCACGACACATGCAATTGGCAATAGAATAGAATCCGGATTCACACTGGGCTTGTAATCCATTCTGCATCAAATTATAGTAGTAGGCGTATGA
>CAZMOX010000138.1:0-5936 GCA_964567895.1 uncultured Spirochaetales bacterium
ACTTAGGGAAGTTGCTACATCAAGCCTCTGCAGTCCTTCAACGCCAAAGAGCAAGTCGGCTGTTCCCGGTGTCATGGCATCATAGCCAATCGCATTGAGTACGGCTGCCAGTGCAGCTCCGTCTTCAAGGCCTAAAGGAAGGTTCGGTAAGCTTACGTTGTTTGATCCTGCATCAATAACCAGCGTAGGGTATTCTGTACGGGCATAATCAACAATTGCAGATACTTCTGCAAATCCTAATCCGCCTTTATAGGTTGCGGCAGCAAGTTCAACCAGACCATTTGTTCCGATGATTCGAAAAGTCTCGACTGGTGGCAGAGGAGTTGCTTCTACTACTTCTTCTTCTTCAGTCTCCGCTGCTGCTTCTACCGCAGGAACTTCTTCAACTATCTCAACAACCTCAGTTGCTGTCTCTTTTACCACTGCTGATTCAACAGGTGCAGCTTCTTCCACAACAGGAGAGGGCTTCTCTATGAGGGTAAGGGTAAGGGTAATTTCTTCAATTACTGGTTCGGTCTTAATAACCTCAGTGGTTGGTTGAGTCGCACACGCTGTCACCAAAAAAATTAAAAGTGATGCGGCCAACAAGGTAAGAAGGACTTTTGAAAAATGTTTCATTTATATATCTCCTCAAAAAATCCACACAGAGAGTCTCTGCGAGTAATTAAACTATACCATAAGTTGTATAGAAAACTAAAGTCATGAGTAGTAGTTGGGTGTACGACAATAAAATTATTTAATTGCAGGAAAATGCCCGCGAACTCATCCAACAACTGACAGATTTAGAACCGTTTCGCCAAAGTTCACTAACTGTACGCTATCACACTTGTGGTAAATTCTATTGTCATTGTGCTCATGAGTGTGATCAAGCGCGCATATTCAGTATTATGAAATACATATATGCATGATTAATTAGCTGTAATAGTGAAGGATAGAACATCTTTATAGGTTCCGGCTGGAATAAATCCTATGACCGATCCTATTTGTATATCGATAGGATATCTATCGCCAGGAGAGAAGGAGGCCGGTGCATTTGTGACTAGATTTGTTAAGACTCCTTCGGGCAGTGCTACTAGGGTATTGAAACGAAGGACATCGTTGCTACACCTGTAGTCGTTGCTGCAAAAAGAAAAAAATAATTCAATGAGATAAAGAGTAGTAGTTATAGTGAGATTCTTTTCCGTAATATCATATTAAGTAACTTACTGATTCTCAATTACCCATGATCTCTAGAACCAGATTATCCTCATAATCTCCACTTGGGACCCATCCATATGAATCTATGATAACTTTGATTTGGTGGGCAGTACCCGTTGAAGGGGTCATAGGAGCATTCGTAATTATGTTTACTGGTATCATAGGAGTGGTGACATCCACGGAATTGTTATCAACGCTCAAGGTATAGGGTACATATTCATCCACAGTTTCATGTTTCATCCTGCTGCCATTATAGGAATATATCGATATGTTATAAGTTATGTTTGCCCTGGCAACAGCATCAGCTTCAAGAAATTCCCCTTCACTCAAGGACCCGAAGTCCATATCATAACTTGTTGTAGAAGCATTATATCCAGCACCGACGTCAACGATACTCATGTTAACTGATGGTTCAACAGTGATGCTGATAGTAATATTTTCAGAATCCTCGGGTGAGCCGGAAATAGTATTATTGTAAAGGTCTGCAACGATTATATCTGTATAGACACCGACTGATACAAACTGATCTTCAGGAATCTCTAGCGTATAGGTGAAATCTGCATTAGTACTTTGATTGCTTGATATAAATGCAGTTGGATAATCATGTACCATACCATCTGGTGTACTTTGGTAAGTACTAGCATCCTTTAAAGGAGTATGGTTCGTATTTGAGCCTGTTAGATACATATTATATTCTATCGTAGCTCCTGACGAACTCATAGCGGTTCTATTCATACAATTATTACTATTTCCGGCAGAGAAGACCACAATACTTGTAGTTTGGGATACAATAGCAGAATTGCTACCACTATGTATCAAATCCTGAGTTACAGTGACCTGTGACTCAACACTGAATAAAGAGTCTAAAGAATGATTTACAGAGATTATATTAGATGTTGTGAGAGATAAGAACTCTTCATATGATCCAAATCCATACAATAAGGAAGATAATATAATGAAGATAAAGATAAAAAAACTAGTTTTCATTTGTTTGCTATTAAATATATTTTTCATGTTTTTTAAAAAACCTTATACTCAACAGGGATGACGACATCATTAATCTTAATTTCCCCTGTAAGTCCTTCAGGAATCGTCAGATTGAACTGTATCCCATCTTCAATGTACAATGTAACGGTATAGTCACCGCTTTGCATCCCATATATTTCATAAGTGCCATCGGTATAGGTGAAGAAGAACTCTGGTTCCGTTACTTCTTCTGATGATGTTCCTTTTCTTTTAACGTCTCCAGAATAGAGTGAAAAAGGTGACCCATCAGAGAATACCATCTTACCCTTTACGGTAACATTTGATTCTACTCCTATCTTGACCGTTCCTGCTTGATGGTATGTTGGCTTGAATGTATATCTGTCTGATCCCATCTCAAATCCAACAGGGATCTCAATAGGTTCTACGGTAAGTGATTGCTCGGTAAAAGAAGAGAATCCATTCAATACTGCTGCACCCCATTCATCAGTCCTTCCTTTGTACCCATCACCATTTGGATTGACCCCAAGTACTAACCCGGGGATCTGCTGTTTCAGTGCAACCAAGACAAAAGAATCATTGATGGGTGTTGAAATTCCCAGTAATCCATCAGTATAGGAGAATGCCGTATCAAGGCCTAGATCGATAGAATAACCAATATTTTCACCGGATCTATCTAATTGGATATCGGTATCCAGGAGGAAATTCTGCTGTTTAAAGTTAGCTCCGATCGAAATGGATGAAGGTAGGATATCCTCAGAGGTCATATTAGACATATTCAATCCCAGAGATACATCCCCGTTAAAATCTGATGGAGTATAGCTCACCGCAAGTGAATTAGATTCATCATAGAAACTTTGATCACCATTGATGTAGAAATCGCTGTTAGAAAGGGAGAGACTTGCTGAAACAGTCAAACCAGGAGTGAATGCATAATCTTCATCCCATGAACCTGAGAAAGAAGCTGAAATACCAAGAGCTTTGGATAGCTTTGTTCTTAGGGCTACAGCGAATGAAGGTTTTGTGAGTATACCAGATCTGTTAAAGGTTAGGGTGCCAGAGGTGCTCAATGATACTATATCAAAAAGGTTCTGTCCGTAAGAGGCAAATAGTTTCCACCCGGTACTCTGATCAGCTGCAGTCTCACTGTTACTGTAAGAGGTATAATGCTCACTAGTATAACTACCTGTCATAGTGAATGATCGGCTTGTCTTTGAGCTTGGTTGTAGATATCTGAAATTCACAGATGAATATACACCAAAGAGATTATCAGCAGTTCTACTAATAGCTAAGTTTGATTTGACATTCCCAGCATTTGTAGCAAGGATCGCTGATAACCCAATATTCTGCTGATTCATCCCAGCCTGGAAGAAATATTCTCCACTCATATGATTATCGATTCCGAATGTTTGTGTACCAAAGATCTCTGGATAGGTGGTAAGATCTCTATCTTTGAACCCAAAACCAAAGGTATATTCAGTTATTCCTGGAGGAGTGAGGGAGCTGTCAAAGGAGAAGAAAAACTCTTCAATGCTGATCTCATCATTCTTTGATTGTTCGATCGAAATCTCATTCAATCCATTATTGAAGTAGAAGTCATTGATCGTATACAACCCGGCATTGAGTTCTACTGCTTTGATTCTTCTGTTGTTCATGAAGATATTCACAAGCATATTATCACTGGGTACTAAAAGAGAATGGGAATAGTTCGAATAGACTTTTTGATTAAAGGATTTAGTGATATCTCGTGATATAAGAGCTCCGAAATATGAAGGAGAGCTTTGGTTTGGAGCCGTCTCATAGGAAAGATCTCCGATCATGAGCCGTAAAGGTAGTTTTTCCCAGTCTCGAATAATACGTCCATATCGGAAAGTGAAATCACTTTCTGTCTCTATAGTAGTAGATATCTGAGCTTCAATAGTCCAATCAAACAGATTGATGGATGGATCAAGAGTAAAACTCACTGGAGATGCTACCTCAAATTGATCATCAACTTCTCCCATCTGTAAAGAAACAGATGAGTAGATGTTAAGATACATGCTAAAATCGCTTGGTTCAATTATTGGATAGGTCAAAGGATCTTTAGACCCCAGTAACGAGATATCTTTGCTGAGACTATTCTCTGGGGGAATGAATGCTTCGATGATTAGATCGAACATATTGAAGGAGACAAGGATAGGTGCCTCTTTTAAGGATTCGATCGAAGCCCATTCTTCAGGATAATCCAGGAAATAAACCAAATGATCTTCAGATATCCTATCAGAGAGAAAATCAATCAATTCAGGAATATATACCTCAGTTGTGAATTCATCCATTGGCATAGAGTTAATATCACCGACAAATCTACCATCAATGTATAATGGGATATAGATCTTTTCGGGTGTGACTGTGAATACAGTCTCTTGAGCGGATAATGCGGTTGGAATAATTAGTAGATACACTACTAATGTAAAAGTTAGCAATCTTATAAGAATATGGTTATCTGATATTTTCCATCTGATATGTGGCACTCAGTTGTCCTTCTTGTAAATCAGCAGGCCATGGGACTAAGAAAATACGACGTTGCCCTGCGAGGATATTCTCTCCTGCAAAACCTACTAGTTCATCTTGGATTAAAATTACTTCAGTTGTGGCAATGTTCCCAAAATGTGAGGTGATGGTGAATTCAGGCCGATACATGATCTGGTGGGTATTCCCATCATTTTGCATCTCGATAGCTATGAACTTATTTCCATCACTGTCGATATGAGACTTAATCGATAACATCCGTAAATCATAACTGAACTTTTCGGGGACTACATACATAGTGCCTCGATATACCAATAGGATATTGAGGTTCGCACCCTCGGTTGATTGGTTGAAATTCAAAGGAAGCTGTTCGGCTTCTATTCTGTATGATAATTCATCATCAACTGCTGCAGGGCCCTTCCACTGGACTCGTACTGTCTGGTAGAAACCAGGTTTCACTACAACCTGCTTGGGATAGATAGAGAAATACTTTGAAGCATCTTCTAAGGTCTCATTTCCATACAGATCCATATCCCGCGTCAATGCGCTAATTTGGACACCAATGGTTTTATCAGAATCATTGATCACTCGAAATGTCTGCCTCGCACCTGCGCCATTTGAATCAAAATCTTTTGAGATAGGTGTGAATTGGAATGCTGAAAGGCTTGTTGCAACGAACACTAATAATGTTATTAGTAATATTATTCTTTTTTTCATAGTTTTACTATACTATAGATGAGAAAAAGACCCAAGAAAAATCTCAGGTCTTTTTTTGTTTCTTAGTCTCTTTTATTTGGTAGTTAAAACGAAAGTTAAAGTATCTGTGAATTCACCTGCTGGCAAAAAAGCACCACTAGTAGGTTCTGCAACACTGATTGACAAAGCATAAACTACACCTGCTACAAGCGTAGAAGTTCCTAAATTCATAATACTTGTTGCACCATCGAAAATCGTATCACTTGCAAGAACAGCTCCACCAGCATCAATATAGATTGAATAATCTATAGTAGTTGATGTTAATCCTGTTGGTCCACCTAGTAGTCCACTATTTAAAGAAGTAGCATAAACATCATAACCACCAAAAACATTTGAAACAACTTTGATCGTAGTAAGATCAGTTTTAGTTAATCCTGATGTAGGAGAAATAGTATAACTTTTTGTCGCATCAGTTACAACAAGAGTTGCTGTCTCACACGACAATCGCATGAAAAAAGAATTGACAAAAGAGTTGATAGGTGATCTCCATT
>CAZMOX010000139.1:0-5841 GCA_964567895.1 uncultured Spirochaetales bacterium
TGGCATATCAACTACCAATGTTATTCCAAATATTGGTATGAAAGGGAATGTGAAACCTTCTACCGGTAACAATCCTATTGCTTTAGCAGCTCCCCTTGAAGGTGATTTTCCCTTTGTCTTGGATATATCTCTCTCCGAGGTTGCTGGAGGAAAACTTCTTTTAGCAGCTAAAAAAGGTGACAAAATTCCTACTAACTGGGCTGTAACAAAAGAAGGGAAAGAGACCGATGATCCAAAAGAAGGATTTGCTGGTTTTCTCTTGCCCATAGGAATGCATAAAGGGTTTGGGTTATCACTTTTTATTGATTTAATCACAGGAGTTCTCAGTGGAGGTCCATTCCTTCATGGGTTAAAGAGCATGTATAAACATGCAGATGAACCCTCTCTTACTTCACACCTTTTTATAGTTATTAATCCTTCAGTGTATATATCAAAAGAAGACTATAAAGAACGAATTATTGAATGGGCTGGCATGGTACACGGAACTCCTATGGTTGAACCACAGGCTAAGCAGGTGATTCCTGGAGAATTGGAGTACAAGAAAGAACTGGAAAGGAGAGAGCAGGGGATTCCGTTTCCGGTAGAACTCATTCATGACATTAATACCTATTGTGAAAAGTTGAGAATAGATTTACCGGAAGCTCTCAAATAATGATATCTATATTTACCAATGAAAACTAAGCTAATGCTTACTATACAAAAAATTTAGGAAATAGATACATGAAAAAACAAACAAAGTTCAAATTAGACAGAAGAGATTCAGTATGGTTCCAAGAAAATAGTGCCCATGTAAATGCAGCGTATGCTAAAGAAGTGTGTGATGTGGCTATTCTTCCAATAGGTGCAATTGAACAGCACGGAGCTCATTGCCCTTGTGGTATGGATACCTATAATGCAATAGGTATAGCAGAAAAAGTTGGTGCAGCAACAGGTGCAATGGTACTTCCTTGTCCCATGTATGGTTCACACCCCCACCATCATTGGGGAATGGCTGGAACGATACCTCTAACATATGAAACACACATTGCCTTGCTTGTGGATATTATTAGGGGTGCAGCAGTCTGTGGTTTTAATAAATTTATTATTATCTCAGCTCACGGACAAGTTTCTTCTACCCTTATTGCTACACATAAATTGGGTATTGAAGGATTCTTCACCATCTCTTCTACTTGGTATGATTTTCTTAGAGATAATAAAACTGTTCTAAATGATTACATGTGGCATGCTGATGAAGCTGAAACTTCTGTAGGCCTCTATCTCTATCCAAATATGATTAATATGGAACTTGCAGAAGCTGGTGGTGGTAAAGGCTTGCTCGATAGTTCTTGGAAAATAGCTCCTGGCGCTCCTGCACTCCCAGGTATGCTGTATCATTTTGAAGGGACTTTTGCACTACCTGAAAAAGATGATCTTGATAATGGAGTCATTGGTAACCCAACAAATGCTTCTGCAGATAAAGGCGAAAAGCTTGTAGAGGGGGTTGTTTCTTATTATACCCGTTTAATCACAGAAATTAAGACTAAATATGCTGTAGGGATCAATCCATTAGGTTTCAGGAATCCAGTTGGCTACAATACCACTCCAGACATTGTTTATGATAAAGATCATGATGCTAAAGGACAATTACTATAATGAAACTAGCTGATAAAGTTGCAGTAATCACTGGTGGTACTAAAGGTATTGGTCTGGGGATTGCTATTGAATTTGCTAAAGAAGGAGCGTCTGTTGTAATTGGTGGACGTGACCAAAAAACCGGTGAAGAGGGGCTTTCTACACTGCTTTCTCTTGGTGGAAAGGCTATGTATGTTCCTTGTGATGTTGGTAATCTGGAAAGTTTACAGAATATTATCAATAAGACAGTTGATCAGTTTGGAAAAGTAGATATTTATGTTTCTAATGCGGGAATTAATGATTCTCAAAAGACTCCTTATCTAGATATTTCTCCAGAGCAGTATGATCGAATCATGGATGTAAACTTACGGGGTATGTTTTTTGGGGATCAATATGCTGCTCGTGAAATGGTTAAGCAAGGGACTGGCGGTGTTATAATTAACATGTCTTCGGTAAATGCCTACTTAGCCTTAAACTCTCAAATGGTGTATACCACAAGCAAAGGTGGAGTTCAGCAACTTACAAAAGTGCAGGCAGTAGATCTTGCTCCCTATGGTATCAAGGTGAATGCGATTGCTCCGGGTCCTATTGATACTGAACTTATGAGACGAATTGGTTCTGATGAGCAGCTTTTTAATACCGTTATCTCCAGAACTCCAATTGGCCGCATAGGAACACCAAAGGAGTGCGGTAGATTAGCTGTTTTTTTAGCTTGTGAAGATTCAAATTTTATTATGGGGCAATCGATATATAACGATGGAGGCCGAAGTTTTCAAGCATTTCCTGTTCCTGGATATAAAACAATTACTGATGCAGATTATGCTCTTCTGCAGAACCTGAAGGAGGAGAAAAAACCATGAATAATCCAAAAGTAGGGTTTATTACCTTTGGTGATCATAGGCCTGATATGTGGGAAAAAGTATTTGCACGTAAAACGATCCCTCTCCATCAAAAAGCCCTTGATACATTACAAGAATTGCCAATTGTATTGATTCCTGCTAAAGAAGTGTCACGAACAAGAGAACAAATTAATCAAGCTGTAGATGATCTTAAATCTCAAGGTGTTGAGCTCTTAATTGTGCATATCCCCCCTGTTGGACCTCGCCAAATTTGGTAGTCCATGGGGTTCAGCGAATGGGTTTATATACAATTTTGTTGGGAAACACAGATCCTGGAACTCATGGGTGTGTTGGTTTATTAGGAGCTTCTGGTGCTTTAGCTCAAATTGACTACCCCCATAGAAACATAAGGGATGTATATTCTTCAGAATCGTATAGCAAGAAACTACTACCAATTATACGTGCAGCTTCTGTAAAAGAGCAGCTTAAAGGTTCTGTATTTGGCCTTTTTGGAGGTAGATCTATTGGAATAGATACTGGGTTGTTTGACCCTATGCAGTGGAGAGCTCAGTTTGGAATAGATACAGAACATTTAGCACAAATAGAGATAGTCCGTTTGGCAGAGCAGATGTCGCAAGAAAGAATTGATAATTCGCGAGTATGGATGGAAGCTAATGCATTAGCAATAGATTATAATGATGATAAATTCACAAAAGCTAAATTTGATTTTCAAATAGCCTGTTATCTTGCAACAAAGGATTTGGTAAAAGAATATGGCATGGATTTTATTGCTATTAAATGTATGCATGAGCTTTCAAATTCTTATATTCCACAATGTATGACTCAAGCACTTCTAGCTAATCATGAGGATGCTGAAGGTGTAAAAGAAACAACCCCTATTGCATGTGAAGCTGATGCGGATGGTGCATTAACGCAACAGATTCTTAGAATCCTTTCTGGTGGGATGCCCACGTTCTTTGCTGATGTAAGTCATATTGATGAAGAACGAGAGATGGTGTATTGCGTCAATTGTGGTGCAATTTGTGTATATTATGCTGGAAGAAATCAAGATACAAAAGAAAATTTTAAAAATATTCGCTTTAAGCAATCTGTTCGACCAGCAGGTGGGGGGATAACCTATTTTAATGCATCTGAAGGTCCTATGCAGTTAGCTCGACTCTATCGAAAAGGTGGGAAATATAAAATGGCGATTATTTCGTGTAACGCTGAAAACCCCACACAAGAAATGGTTGATGAATTTGTAGCTGCCTGGGGACCGCACCAACTTCCTACTCTATTTGCAAAAGTTCATTTTGATTTGGATCGGTTTATTAACGAATATGGTTCAAACCATATCTCTGGAGTTGCCGGTAATTATCTTACAGAGCTCCTTGAGGTTTGTGATCTACTAGAAATTGAGGCAGAAGTATTTGCTTAAAGTCCATTAAATGCAAAGGATGTAATCTATGTTAGAAAAGAACAAAAACTGGGTAAGATAGGCCCTCAAAGAAGGTAAAAATATATCAGGAGCTTGGTTGCAATCGGGTAGTGCGATAACCGCAGAAATTATGGCAGAAGCTGGGTATGATGCACTTATGATTGATCTTGAACATGGCCCTGGGGATATTATGAGTACTATTCATCAAATCCATGCAATGAAAGGAAAAATTGCTGTTCCTTTTTCTAGAGCACCTTGGAATGACTTTGTCCAGATCAAGCGTATTCTTGATTCTGGAGTTTATGGTTTACTTGTTCCTTATGTGAACACAAAGGAAGAGGCTCAAGCAGCTGTTGAGGCGGTGTTATATCCAAAAGAGGGAATACGAGGTGTTGCAGGAAGCCCAAGAGCTGCTCATTATGAAAATAAGGCTATGGAGTACCTACATACAGCAAATGAGGAAGTGTATCTTATGATAGCTGTAGAGACTCCAGATTCTGTGGCAAACCTTGATGAAATTTTAACCATTGAAAGACTTGATGGCATTTTTATAGGCTCTATGGATCTTGCTACTAACATGGGCTATTTTGGAAATCCAAAAGCGGAGGCAGTGCAAGATGCAATAAAAATTGTAGAACAAAAGGTATTAACTGCTGGAAAGGTGCTTTCTACTGTTGCAGGGAATTGGGAGGATGCTCAGAAAAAGTATGAAAAAGGGTATCAATTGGTATTCTTCTTTTCTGATACTACTTCTCTTGGTACTGCTGCCCGAACACAGTTAACACATTTTACTACTTGGAATTACTGATAGAAGAATATGGGAAAGCAACAGGAGATTGATTGTTAAGGAAACAGGAGCTAAATTTAAGATTTTTAAAATATTTTTTAAGGGAATTAGATTATTTTTAGCAAAAAGTCAAAAAGTCAAAAAGTCATGGGAAAGGGGCTGTTGCGAAAGTGAAATTTGAAGCAGCCCTTTTTATACATTCCGATGCCCAAAACGAATTTCAATTTTGTACAAATTTTGGGATGTTTGTGTTGAGTAAAGTTTTTTTGAGAAAAGAAACAGAAGAAAGTGAAGTTTCGATTGTCGGGAGAAGGTGCTGGATATAGGATGCAACAAATGTGTACGTCGTCAAGTGCGCCAGTTCGACGCTATACATATAGTCGGGTGAAACTCCCGTCCTGACAAAGCCTGACCAGCAGTCAGTATCCAGCCTTGGAGCCGAAGCCGCGAGGTGAGGTTTAAGCGTAGGTAGGAAAGCAAACGAGCCGTAAGGAGGTCCTGAAGTTGTATTAGCCTCGTTATTACATAAATGTGAGAGCCGATATGTTTTGACGCATAGCAGGCAGTAAGAACAGACCGTATTGGTAAGGACTGGGAGGGCTCATGTGTCGTCCAAAAGGACAGGGAGAAGTACAAGGCTGAAAGAAGCTGAGGCGGATTCTATGGCATGTGAGCAGTCGGATCTCTTCATAGTAGTGATGAAACCGGTGAAAGTCGGTGGAGCGAAGGGGGAGACATCACATACGATTCCTTTGAAGAAACATTTAGGGCACTGGAGGCCCATACCGCAGAAGTAAGGCAACGACAATCTACCAGAGCGGAATGCCGATTGAACAGGTTTCAACTTTGTTGGGACACTCTCAGATCGAGACAACACGGATCTATACAAAACCCTCTATGGAACAGATGAGGAAGGCAATTGAGAAGATTGTACCTCCTGAAGACCTTCATCAGGCTCCTCTTTGGAAAGGCAAAGAGCCGGAGTTTGCAAAGAAGTTAGGATTAAGGTGAGTGATGTAAAATACGCAGGTTTCAGGCCGAAATTCTTATCGCAGAATCCTGAAGAAGGGTTTTGAACAATTCCTGCGCATTTTCTAAACTTGCGCATAAGGCGACATTATTTGAAGGATTTGCTTCATAGCAATCAAGGTAACTGATTAGCACAG
>CAZMOX010000140.1:0-5823 GCA_964567895.1 uncultured Spirochaetales bacterium
CACTCGGCTTGTTTCGAATTAAATATTCAATAGCTTCAACAGCGGCAGCAGCAGCACTGGTAGTGGTTGAATAGGGTACTTTCATTCGCATAGCTTCTGTTCTGATCTCATCATCACCTTTTTTTGCATACCATCCCATTGGCGTATTCAGAACAAGATCGATCCTTTTTCTTCTGATGTTATCAGCTATATTGGGATGTCCTTCATGAACTTTCATAACTACTTCACTCATAATTCCGGCTTCAAACAGATCCCGTGCAGTTCCCTTGGTTGCTGCAATTTCAAATCCCATCTGCTGCAGTTTTCTGGCCATAGGAATAATGGTTTCTCTGTCTTTTTTATTTACCGAGAAAAATACCCGCCCGCTCATGGGGAGTCGGCTTCCTGACCCGGCCTGGGATTTTGCAAAGGCTTCACCAAAGCTGCTTCCGATACCGATAACCTCTCCGGTCGATCTCATCTCCGGTCCTAGCACCGGGTCAATGTTTGAGAATCTGTCAAATGAGAATACAGCCTCTTTTACCGCCCAGCCCACAATGCAGAATCCTTCACCAATTCCGTCTTTACCGACAAGTCCCTGCTGTTTCAAATCAATCCCCTGCCAGATTTTAACGGCACTATCAACCAAATCCACTCCTGAAGTTTTAGACAGGAAGGGTACGGTTCTGGATGCCCGTGGGTTTACTTCCAATATATAAAGAATTTCATCTTTTACGGCAAATTGAATATTCAAAAAGCCTACGACACCAATTTCACGTGCTATGGAAACAGCGGCATGTTTCATCTCTTCAAGGATCACTGGAGATGATTTATATGGGGGAAACACACAGGCTGAATCACCTGAATGTACCCCGGCAGCCTCTATGTGCTGCATGATACCGCCAACATATACATTTTTCCCATCAGATACAGCATCGAGATCATACTCAAAGGCATCTTCCAAAAACTGGTCTACTAATACCGGAGCAGCTTCAGTTGCGGTAATTCCCCGGCTCAGGAATTCTTCCAGCTCATCGTCGTTGTAGGCAATAAACATGCTGCGCCCACCCAGAACAAAAGAGGGACGGAGGAGCACCGGATATCCAAGTTCATGTGCACTGATTCGTACTTTTTCTGGAGATCCTGCCATTCTGTTATCAGGTTGTCTTAATCCAAGCCGGGTAATAAGGGCTGAGAATTTTCCCCGATCTTCGGCTTCGTGAATACTAGCAACTTGCGTACCGACTATTTCTGCTCCGGCTGCCTCAAGTGCCTCTGACATGTTTAAGGGAGTTTGACCTCCCAGCTGAATAACAACTTTGTTAACCTGCTCTTTTTCCATGATTGCAATCACGTGCTCAGGAGTTAATGGTTCCATATAGAGTCTGTCAGATATATTAAAATCAGTTGATACAGTTTCTGGATTGGAGTTAATGAGAATTGTTTTATTTCCCAGCTCGCGATAGGCAAGTGAAGCCATGGTACAGCAGGTATCAAACTCAAGTCCCTGGCCAATCCTGTTGGGTCCGCTGGCCAGGATGATTATTCCTTTATTGCCGATGCTTCCCCCTTCATCAATTTCACCATAGGTAGAGTAGAAGTAGGGAGTTTGTGCCTCAAATTCTCCTGCACAGGTATCTACAAAGTGGTAGCAGGGAATGATGCCGTAAGCTTTTCGCTGTTTTTCGACATTTTGCTCATCTGATCCGGATATTGAGGCGATTCTTTTATCAGAAAGCCCGGCTTTTTTTGCTTCCATTAAAAGGGGCTTGTCAATTTTTAAGGATTTTTCAAGATCCCATTCCAGCAACGCCTGTTTACTCATCTGGTAAAGAAACCATCTGTCAAATCCCGTTTTTTCTGAAAGCTTTTGAATATCAATATCAGGATCTTTCTTTATCATGGTATATATGGCAAAGATTCTTAATGGATGGGCAGAGTTAAGAATTTTTTCCACCACATCATCAGGATAGTTTGTCAGCTCTTCGAGCCCATCAAAAGATCGTTCTATAGCACGTATTGCCTTGTTAAGAGCCTCGATTGCTGTTCTTCCAATAGCCAGGGACTCGCCAACACTTTTCATCTGTGTCCCCAAGGCTGAATAGCTCATAGGGAACTTTTCCAACTCAAATCTTGGGACTTTAACGGCGCAATAATCGAGTGCCGGCTCAAAACAGGAGACGGTCTGTCCGGTGATTTCATTTAGTACTTCATCGAGAGTATATCCCACTGCCAGTTTTGCTGAACATCGAGCTATAGGGAACCCGGTGGCTTTACTTGCCAGAGCAGATGAACGGGAAACTCTCGGATTCATCTCAATAATCACCATTCTGTCTGAATCCGGTTTCATGGCAAACTGTACATTACTTCCACCGCAATCAACACCGACAGCTCGGAGAATATCGATTGCAGCAGTTCTCATGTGCTGATATTCACGATCAGAGAGTGTCTGAATAGGAGCTATTGTAATACTATCGCCAGTATGAACGCCCATAGGATCAATGTTTTCAATGGAGCAGACGATTATGGCATTATCATTTTTATCCCGCATGACCTCCAGCTCAAACTCTTTCCAGCCGATGAGGGACTCTTCGATTAAGGCCTCACCCACAGGGCTTTCGTTTAGTGCTTTTTCGATCAGGCCGACAAACTCTTCCTCTTCGTATGCAATGCTTCCGCCCATGCCACCAAGGGTATAGCTGGGTCTGATAATGATCGGGAGTCCAATAGACTCTTTAAATGCAACAGCATCTTCAATGTTTTTTGTAAGGATAGACTTTGGGGATTCAAGACCCAGACCGGAGACAACTTCCTTGAATTTTCCCCGGTCTTCAGCTAGTTCTATTGATTCAATTCCTGCACCAATAATTTCGATATCATATTTTTCCAGTATTCCCAATTTGTGGAGTTCTCGGGTTAGGTTGAGTCCGGTCTGTCCGCCCATAGTTGTCAGGATTGCATCAGGTTTCTCTTTTTTAATAATTTCTTCAACATACTCGGGTTTCAGGGGTTCCATATAGATAGCATCGGCGGTTCCCGGAGTTGTCATAACCGTTGCCGGATTGGGATTGATAAGGATAACCTGATAACCCTCTTCTTTCAGTGCTTTTACAGCCTGGGTTCCGGAGTAGTCAAACTCACAAGCCTGACCGATTACTATAGGTCCGCTTCCAATTATTAGTATTTTTTTTATATCTGTTCTGGCAGGCATATCCTCTCCCTGTTCGCATCATACTATTATAATATTTAATTACACTAATCCAAAAAACTTCAAGCTAATAAGGCATATTTCAAAATTAACAATTTAGAAACACCTCAGTTGTATGGCAGTCATAATTTCTTGTGTGACCTTGTACGGGAAATATAGGCGTCAAATATCCAGTTTGCGTCCATTGGCCCGGGTGCTGCTTCGGGATGAAACTGTACTGACATGATCGGTAGAGTGGTGTGTGAAATTCCTTCAATAGAGTTATCGTTGGTATTGGTAAACCAGATATCTACATCGTTCGGCAGGGTTTTTGCTTCAACTGCAAACCCGTGATTCTGAGATGTTACACAAACTTTTCTGGTAAATTCATCTCGCACGGGATGATTCCCGCCATGGTGACCAAACTTCATTTTGTAGGTTTTTGCGCCCAAAGCGAGACTGATCAACTGATGCCCAAGACAAATACCGAATAGGGGCAGTTTTCCAATACATTTTTCTAATAGATTAATTTGCTTGTGCAGAACAGCCGGATCTCCGGGTCCGTTTGAGACAAGCAGGGCATCCGGGGAAATTGATAAGATTTTTTCTAAATCAGTATCGGATGGGAGTAGGGTAATTTTGATATTTCGCTTCTCAAGTTCCCTCACAATGTTAGCTTTTATACCGCAGTCAAGCAGAGCAAAATGAAGGACATTTTGCAAAGCTGGTTTACTATCTGTGTTTTTAAAAGAGGCAGGGATTTCCTGAATCTCCCCGGTTCCAACTTCGCTGACCAAATTTTGACCGGCCATCTCCGGCTGCAGTTTAAGCCAGTCAGTAACTGTTTTCACTTCAGCTTCTGAAAGAACCTCTGATGGGGATTGAATGAGTATTCCATTACGGCTCCCTTCGTCGCGAAGGCTGAGGGTAAGTTTCCGTGTATCGATTCCTGAAATTCCAGGGATTTTATTTTCGAACATGAATTGATGAAGGCTTTTTCTGCCCGGAGGGACAGGCCCATCATAGTAATCTCTGACAATAAGTCCTCTTAATTTGATCATATTGCGGGACTTAGGTTCCGGACCAGATTCATTCCAGGCACTGTCTGTTCCATAGTTGCCAATATGCGGATAGGTCATCAGTACAATTTGTCCTGTGTAGGAGGGATCCGTCATGATTTCATGGTATCCGGTCATGCTTGTGTTAAATACCACTTCACCCGCTGGATGTGTGTTTATGCTTTGTGCTGGCAGCTGTGCTATCTTAACAGCGGGACTGCCAAAGGATGTTCCCGGGTAAATAGTGCCGTCTGATAGTATAAGGAAGATGTTGTTCATACATTTACCTGTTGTTTTTTGGTATATTTATGCAACAAGAAAGAAAATATATGTATAAAATTGCATAAATTTAGAATCTTTCAAAATTGTCTAATTTTGAAAGATTAACCTGTTAGTAAAGTTTCCGATTTATTTAAATCTTAATAATATAAAGATTTATGTACAATAGGTCGGAAACTTCAAAAGGCTATTATCAAAAATGTTCGATTTTTGTAATTGCCTCAATTTGCTGGATAATAACGTAGTATTAATATTTATGCAACAGGAGTGTTGCATAAATACAATGTTTTGCGACATCTGATTTAAATTAAAGATTTGAATTTTAAGTTGGGTCGTTTGTTTGTTAAATGAATTTTATCCCCTGCCGCTTCATGTCTGAAATTGCTGAAACAATACTACCTTCAGGTATATTTACCCCACGAACCCCATCTTGAAGGATGGAGACAGAGAATCCAAGATTAACTGCATCAATAGCGGAGTAGTATATGCAGTAATCAGTTGCAAGGCCGCAGAGCACTACCGAAGAAATATTTTGTGTCTCCAAGTATCCGGCAAGACCGGTGGGGGTGGTGTGATCATTCTCAAAAAAGGCGGAATATGAGTCCATTTCTGCAGTTGTACCTTTACGGATAATCATGCTGCAGAGATCAGTATCTAAAGCAGGGTGAAAAGCTGAACCGGAAGAACCTGCAATACAGTGATCCTGCCAAAGTACCTGATGATCGTTGTTCCAGGGGATAGTGTCGTACACCTGTTTTCCGGGGTGAGTGGATGCAAATGAGATATGTCCTTTCGGGTGCCAATCCTGTGTAGCAACAACCAAACGAAACTGGCTGCAGAGAGAATTTATTACTGGAATTATGGAATCACCATCTGGAACTGCTAACGCTCCGCCAGGACAAAAATCGTTCTGGACATCAACAATAAGCAATGCTGAATTTTCAAAGATTTGGTTTTTCACTAAGCTCTCCTTGTATATCCAATAACTAAACTTCTCTAACTGAATATCAAAGTTTCAATCTACTATTTTTTCCCGGTTCCAATAAGAAACAACTCAAAGGAATCTTTTCTACAAGCCTGCGGTTTTAAAGTTTTAACTTTAGTAAAGTTTTTTTTCATGGCAAAAAGAATATCCTGTTCACCGCCGCCCTGGAAAATCTTTATAACCAGACTGCCCCCGGGTTTTAGGTGTGTTGGAATAATATTGATAATTGCTTCGGCAAGATTTTGTGACCTTAGGCAGTCAACTGTTCTTGCTCCGGTTGTAGAGGGAGCCGCATCACTGATTATCGCATTATAGGGACCAAGCTTTCCCAACTC
>CAZMOX010000141.1:0-5754 GCA_964567895.1 uncultured Spirochaetales bacterium
ACAAGCCGAGTGTCTCCGCACTGCCGGAATTAACCTCTCGGCAAACTAACAAAAATACTAATTAAATACATTCATCATAAGTATTTAAAAATATTAAATTCTTTATTAACTTGTTCTCCATTACCTGGTTAAGTTTTTATTGAAAATTGATAACCGGTTTTAATTTCATGAATCCGGTTCTTTCCCATCTTCTGCTGGAGAAACTGCAGGGGCTTTGAACCCGTACAATGCCCGGTATAAAACTGTGTTCCAGGATATGCCTCTAACTCATCAACCAAAACTTGAAGATCTTTCTGATTATTGGATTTATTCCGCTCAGTATCGATGAGATGAAATCCGCCGATTACATAATCGATAGATTCACCTTCCAGAACTTCACCTGCCCGTTTCATCATATTTCCCACACCGGAATGTGAACATCCGGTGAACAATATATTTTTTCCATTCTCCCTGATAAGCATGGCTATTTCATGAGAAAAGTCGTCATTTACAATATCTTCTCCGACTTTCTGACAGTAAAGATTTTTGTTTCCTGAAGGTATATAGCCCTCTTTTGGAAATCCGGTAATAATTACCACCTTCCCTAACGGATCAAGCGTAAAGACCCCCTCCTGCTTTCCTGAGGGAAGATTGTCGACAGGTACAACCCGGTCAAAGTCTTTTTTATCAATCACAAAATCAGCATTTTTCATCTTACTTCCGGGGTGCTGTGAAAAATGTGAATCCTGATACGATTTTTTGTGTAGATAGATCGGTGCAGAGGCATTTACCCGGCAGAAAGCTGAGACACCGCCGCCGTGATCATAATGGCCATGAGTTACCACAGCAAAATCAACTTCTGTAAGGTCTATAGAGAGTTTTTCGGCATTCTCTATGATAGAGTTATCCGGACCGGTGTCAAACAGAATTTTAAGCCCGTTACTCTCAATGTATAAAGAGAGCCCATGTCGGTGTGTCAGCAACTGATCAGCTTGCTCTTGCCCATATTCAACAACAGTATCCTCTATAAGTGTAACTATTTTCATACTTCCTCCTTTTTCTCAATCATAATTTACTCCTGATAATATTATAATACGTACAGGAATTCCTCTAAAACCGACTCAAACATTCTTTACTTCTGCAGAACCGTAATGATGCACATCCAGCTGCGGAAAGGGAATCTCAATACCCGCTTCATCAAATACATACTTAACCATCTGGTTTAACGCATAGAAGACTTTCCAGTAATCTGAATTCTTAACCCAAGGTTTAACCGCAAAATTCACCGAGGAATCACCGAGTGAAAAAACTTCTACAAGCGGTTCCGGTTCAGGAAGAATTTCCGGAAGTTTGGCCATCTCTTTCCTGATGATCTCTTTTGCCTGATTAATATCAGCTCCGTATGCGATACCAAACACCAAATCAACCCGTCTTGTCTCAAGAGCACTAAAATTAGTGATCGGTTTCCCCCAGACAACTTTGTTGGCCATGACAATTTTTTTATTATCAGGAGTATGCAGGGTAATGGATATCATATCCATATCTTTTACCGTTCCGCTGACTCCGCCGATATCAACATATTCGCCTATCCCGAAAGGTTTATTCAATGAGATCATAACCCCAGCAAGCATATTCCCGATTGTCTCCTGAAAAGCAAATCCCAGAATAAATCCGGTTACTCCCAACCCTGCTACGAGGGGGCCGATATCGATGCCAAACTGACCAAGAATCAATACGCCTGCTACCAGCCATAAAGCCTTCCTGGCTATATTTACAGAAAATTTTTCAAGAATTTCGGAAACTTTTCCACTTTTTTTAAGTGCAGCCCGCAATCCTTTAATTACTACTGATATAACAATCTTAGCTGCTATAAGAATAATTACCGAAACGATAATATTGGTAACAAGTTCCATCCCATTATCAAGCAGCCATGCATACATGTTGTTTAAAAAAGCAAATTTATCTTCCATTGTTTCCCCCTCCAGTGTTTAAACCAATTTCAGAAATTACCAAAAAACTTCACCAATCGAAGTTTGCAAAGCAACCGAATTATACAATGCATAATTTTGAAAGATTCCACCTTCTTCAATTTACCCTAATACTAAAATTATTGTAACACCCATTAAGATTCCAAATCTTCCCAATCAATATATAATTTTTCGACAAGCCTGTTCAGCTTCTCAAGTTTTACGGTCTGCCTCCGTCCCTCACCAATTCTGCCCTCAACAAAAGCAGCATTAATATCCTTCTCTAATACCCTGCGCTCGTTTTCACTACTTTCAATACGTTTTTCCAGTAAGGCTGCCTCTTTTTTCCGGGATCTCACATCCACACCCGACCTGTTATTACGGGATCCGGTAAAGGCTTTTTTATGCTCTTTTTCACGACTCTGAATCCGCCCGTCTGAACGGGATTTCCACAACCCTGATTCCCTCCAGTAATGGGTAAAATTACCTTCATAACAAGTCAACTTCATCTCTTCGATAGAAAAAATTCTCTCTGCAATACGGTCCAAAAAATATCTGTCGTGAGAAACAACAAAAACGGTGCCTTCATAATCAATTAAGGCCTCTTCCACCGCCTCCCGGGAGGGAAGATCCAGATGATTAGTCGGTTCATCAAGTATAAGAAAACTCGCTTTTTCATAGATACATTTCGCCAGCTGGATCCTGCGAAGCTCCCCACCCGATAATCCTTTTACCGGATTTCCCAATGCCTCCCAGGGAAAATTCAACGGTTTAATGATCGAATAGGCCTGATCTCGGGTTAATGGACCCCAACTACGAATCTCTTCTTCAAGAGTTCTTGCTGTGTCGGCAAACTCAGGCTGTTGAGCAATATACCCAATTTTCAAACTGGGACCAATTCGTATCTCTTTGCTGTCCCAATCGTTCTTTTTCAGGATCTTTTTCAGAAGAGTGGTTTTCCCTGATCCATTTGGACCAATCACTCCTGCTTTTTGTCCGCATAACAGTTCAATATCTGCACTCTCTATCAATTTTTTCCCATCAATTTCTACACTGCATGCATTAAGCTGTAGTGCTATATTTCCTTTCACTAATTCTGTTTTAATAGTGAAGCTTGGGGGACCCTGGTCAAGTCCAGGCCGGTCTACTGCATCGCTCTGTTCATGAGTCAGCCGTGATTTTGCAGCACGCAGCCTCTTTCCCCACTCAGGATCCGGACGGGCTGAAGCGATCTCTCTAAATCGTCGAACCATCTCTTCCAGCTGCCGGATTTTTCTCTGCTGCTGATTATAGACAACCTGCTGCGACAAGGCCTCCTGCATCTTTCTGAATCTATAGTCTGAGTAGTTTCCGGAATACAAGATCCCTTCTCCTCCTGCTATTTCCAGAATTGTTGTACAAATTCTATCCAGAAAATATCGATTATGAGAGACGGTTATTATTGTCCCGGAAAAGTGCAGAAGGAACTCTTCCAACCAGTCAAAACCCTGAAAATCCAGATGATTCCCCGGCTCATCCAAAACCAGTACAGCCGGTTTCTGCAGCAGAGCAGCAGCAAGAAGTAGTATACTTTTCTCCCCGCCTGATAGGGTCTCAGTTTTTTGTGACAGATGCTCACCCAATCCCATAGAGTACAGCAGGGTTCTTGCGCGATCTTCTGCGGTATCTCCATCAGCTAAATCCCAGGCATCCCTTGCCCGTTGATACCGGTTCATAACTCTCTCAAGTTCATCATTCGTGATTGTTTCAGATAAAAGCTGTTCAGCAGCCCGCAACTCTTTTTCAAGCGGGGCTATAAATTGAAGGCTTGTATTGAGAACCGTTTCCTGTGAATCGAAAGATGGATTTTGCGGGATATAACCGATCTTAACTCCCTGTTCAAGTTTTATATGTCCGGATGATACTTCTTCATAACCAAGAATACATTTAAGAAGAGTCGTTTTCCCTCCGCCGTTCGGGCCAACTATACCCAGTCTGTCTCCGGTGTTCACTGAAAAAGAGATATGCGAGAAGATTTCTGATGCTCCAAAATGTTTTGCTATATCATTAACTGCTAATTGTTTCATAATTTGTGTGTCCTGTTTATTTATTCTCAACTCATTATTGCGTGATATTGTCCTGTTATCAACCATAAAATGGACCGTCTCATGGATATACAGCCGCACTCACTTAATTATCAATAATGTTATTTTGACACTTTTTGTCATTTATCTGTATTTGGTAGATATGATTGAACCGGTGGCTGCTATTATTGCGAACATGGTGGCTAATGTAATTGATGAAGCTGATAAAATCATGAAAACAACCTGTGCTGACTAAAAAAAACCGTGACAATATCATAGCAACTATCACGGTTTTATATATATAATCGAGGTTCCTTCCAGCTATAAAGCTGAGAAAAAACATCTGGTGCGAATGGTTACAGAGTTCTGCTTAACACTGCATTTAGTTTTTTTACGAACTCTGCAGGGTGCTTCAGCATTACCCCTTCTGCCAGCATCGCCTGATCCAGCAGGATCTGACTCACATCAGCAATCAACTCTTTATCTTTTGACTCGCCCAGTTTTTTCACAATCGCATGATCCGGATTAATTTCCAGAATCGGCGTAAATTCGGGCATCTCGGTCTGTCCCATTGCTTTCAGCATCTGTTGCATCTGAACAGTAGGATCGTTCTCATCAACAACAATACAGGATGGTGATTCAGTCAACCTGGAGGAGATAACAACATCCTTAACTTTATCACCAAGTGCATCCTTAATCTTCTTTGCAACAGGTTCTGAAGCCTTCTCTTTCTTCTTATCATCATCAGTTTTCAGGTCATCCGCCGCACTGGATTTGTTGATAGCTTTCAGGTCAATTTCAGCATACTTTCCAACGGTTGGAATTACGATATCATCGATATCATCATCCATAACAAGAACTTCAATTCCTTTTTTCTTATATGCTTCGATTAGCGGTGAATTTCTCAACGTCTCTTCGGATCCGCCGGCAATATAGTAGATTGCTTTCTGATCCTCTTTCATGCGCTCTTTATATGATGCCAGGCCGGTAAACCCCTCAACCTCAGTTGATTTGAATCGAACAAGCTCCATGAGAACTTTACGGTTTGCATAATCTGAGTAAAGTCCCTCTTTCAACGGTCTGTTAAACTGCTCAATAAATTTTACATAGAGTTCTGTATTTGATTCTGATAGCTTCTTGAATTCACCAAGAATCTTCTTTACTGAAGAACTCTTAATTGTAGACATTACCCGGTTCTGCTGAAGCAATTCTCGGCTTATATTCAAGGGAAGGTCTTCTGAGTCTATAATTCCCCGAACAAACCTGAGGTATGCCGGAAGCAGCTCTTTCTCATCATCAGTAATAAAAACCCGTTTAACATAGAGCTTAACACCCGGTTTATAGTCTGCCTGAAAAAGGTCAAAGGGGGCTTTTGACGGGATAAAAAAGAGTGTCGTATATTCGATGGTACCTTCGGCTTTTGTATGAAGATAAAAAAGAGGCTCATCGTTATCATGTGATGTGGTTTTATAAAATTCGTTGTAGTCTTCGTTAGTTAGATCAGATTTTGAGCGTTTCCAGAGAGCTGCAGCTTTATTGATCTGCTCAATCTTATGCTCTACAACTTCCTTTTTATCATCACCCTCACCTTCAAAGGTTTTTTGGTCATACTCAAGGAAAATTGGAAATGCAATATGGTCTGAGTACTTTTTAACCAGCTGCTCTACCTGCCAGCGGTTTGCATACTCTTCACCTTCATCATTCAAATGGAGGATGATGGTGGTACCGTGGGAATCTTTTTCAGC
>CAZMOX010000142.1:0-5706 GCA_964567895.1 uncultured Spirochaetales bacterium
TTATACTTCTTCTTTTCAATCAGTTTCCTGATCGTTCCTTCCCTTCCCTAATTATTTCAAAAAACATTTGCAAAAACGATTATCTCATTCTTGCTTCGCTGCCAAGGTTTTCCCTGACGCGCTCGACTTTTATATCAAAAAACTCATGTTTGTGTCAACAGTAAAATCAACTTTTATATTGGGAAAATTAATATAATTCTTTTTATTTCTTTCTAAATTAAGAAGATTTTAATTTTGTATTCTGATATATTTTTTAAAGTGAGCTGATAAAAGTAGAATTAAAATAGCTTTTATCTAATAGATTGAAATGAATTAGCAATACAGCTTTTGTTCAAGTTAAATCTTAAATCATTTATTGTCAGAATAGCCAACCGACTTCGGATTGCTATATATTTATGAAAAGGAGTTACAGCATGAATTTAATCTTCCTAGGTCCCCCCGGCGCAGGTAAAGGGACTATTGCTATCAGTATTAAAGATATATTCTCTATTCCACACATCTCTACAGGTGATATATTTAGAGCGGCAATAAAAAACAAAACTCCGCTCGGCAAACAAGTAAAATCAATATTAGCTGCCGGCAATCTGGTTTCTGACCAGATTACTACTAAACTGGTAGAAGAACGATTGACCAGAGAAGACACCTTAAACGGCTACATACTTGATGGATTCCCACGCACAATTCCTCAGGCAGAAGCTCTGAAAACCTTCTCACATATAGATTATGTAATAAATTTTGAAATAGAACGTGAAGCAATCATCAAAAGACTATCCGGTCGAAGAGTTGCAAAAGAATCAGGAAGAATTTATCACATCATCTATGACCCACCCAAAAAAGAAGGTTTTTGCGATGTGTCCGGCGAACCACTTATTCAACGGGAAGACGATAGAGAAGAAGCTATCATAAACAGACTTGATGTCTATCAAAAGCAGACTGAATCATTAATTGATTACTATACGGTAAAAGGTTTAATTAAGAATATCGATGCATCACCATCACCGGAAGCAGTTATAAAAAGCTTGATCCCTTTATTAAAACAGTAGTTAATTACTTATACTTACCCACAAACTCTTCACCAAGTAGATGCAGGAACTCTTTCTTTATAGGATCCGAAAGAGTACTGGTATCACTCTTAGTGACTTGAGTAACATCAAATCCCAGCAGAACAGCCTCACGAAAATAATCATATCCGGAAAGTTCCTCTAAAGTGAGTAGATGAAGAGAAAACTCATAGATAAGATTAGGGCTTAAAACACCCGCAGCATCAAGTTTTTCATAGAGTTCCCGGATAGATTTTTCCTCAGATAAGGTATGCAGAATTTCCTTCAATGTATTTTCAGCTACACTATTGCTGGAATCTTTTTCCAATGAAGCTATATACCAATCCTCGGCTTCAGGATTGTTTTGAAGAAATAACCATTCCCCCTGTAAAAACAGTGTCTCTGAATCCAGACTACTATTTTCAATCAAAAAATCTATATGTTGGGAAGCTCTGTCAAAATCTCCAACTTCCAGATATACACGAATACAATTTTTTCTTAATTCATCATAGGCAGGATTATTACTTAGAACAGATTCATATATTTCTACAGCCTTGTTCAGATCACCACTTTTATACATATTCCAGGCTATTGCATTTAGAATAATTACATTATCAGGGTCATCGAGTAAAAGAATATCTAAAAGATTCTCCGCCGCTGTAAACTTCCCGTTAAGGGTATAAACAATTGCAAGATTGTAAGAGACACTGCGATTATCAGAATTATACGAAAGCGCAGTAAAGTAATACTTTTCAGCCTCCTGATTATTTCCCTTATCTAATTCGGAATTTCCCAGATTGTAATAAGCATCAGAAAGTATGGTGCGGTCAGATAAGGTACTGCATGATATAGTTACAAATAAAAACAATAACACAATGAGAAGAGGCTTGCCGAAGCGAATTAACCGACTAATTAATTGAGAACCTTTCATCTCATTTGTTCCCCCAGTACAGTCTTTTCTATTTTCTGCACTTGAGATCGGTAGAGAGATGATATATTTGCACCGTAGTCCGCTATTAGTTGAATAATATTTCTAGGATTATTTTCGGCATCGACTCCATTCAATCGATCTCCGGCATCCCCTAATCCCGGCAGGATATAGGCTAATTCATTTAACACCGGATCCATCCACAAGGTATACACTTCTGCATTTTCGATAGCCCTAACTGTTCTAAGAGAGCCTTTTAAGGCAGAAATCACATTAATAAACTTGATTGATTTTGGTTTAATTCCTTGTTTCTGCAAATACTTTACAATAGTTACAAGGCTGCCACCTGTTGCATTCATTGGATCTGCAAAAATCAAATCCTTTCCATCCAGATTTGCCAGATCAAAAAATGACTTATCTAAATCCAGAATATATTCCATATTAAATTCTTTTTTTGTGTCATCCCGTTTAATACGAAAAAGCGCAAACGGTGTTACATAATTGGTTGAAGAGTACTCCTGTATCTCTTTACTTACAATCATTGATGGAAGAAGTGCACCCCGCAGCATAACACACATAACTGTATTTTCAATTAATGCATCAACATCAGGTATCTTGTGAACAGCATAATTCTGAACAGGAATATCTACCGGGGTTTGATTTATAAGATAATTCTTCTTTGTTAGTACATTATCGGTAAAAGCAAGGTTAAATAGCAGCTCAAAAGCCCTCTGCACATAATATAAGAACTCTTCCTGTCCTGTTTTTGGATTCCGCAGCTTTGCAATTAGTCGAGAAGCTTCTCCATGAACCTCTTTGGGTGTATCAAATGAGTATACATGTATGGCAGGTTCACCCTTAACTATATCCTGCATGGTCTTTCCGACCTTGTCATATATTCGAATCAACTCTTTTTCCGCGTTTTTTATAGAAGCAGCATCAGCACCCGATGCTATAGTTTTAAAATATGGTGTTGTCTCTGAATACTCTCTATCCATTTTATCTATTAATTCTTTATCAGAGTCAGAAAGATATCCATCCAGATCGGCAGCAGTTAATATAATTTTATTCATGAAATTGGCTCCTGTTGAAAAATGTTCGAATACTACTATATCCTCTATTAACTATTTGGGCAATTATTTTACTAAAGAGAACGGGGTAAAAATGAGTATCTTGGATTTGAGCCATAAAAAAGGCGTATTCACATCAATGTTCAACAGTATTATTCTAAATACTGAAAAAAGATACGATTGCGCCGTTTCTTTGGTTTTACTTAACCATTCATAAAAAAAGAATTACTTTAGCATCTCCTAGGGGAATTGAACCCCTGTTGCCGGGATGAAAACCCGGTGTCCTAACCACTAGACGAAGGAGACATTGGTACAATAAAGTACAGGGAAATGAGCCGCGCAGGGTTCGAACCTGCGACCCACGCCTTAAAAGGGCGTTGCTCTACCAACTGAGCTAGCGGCCCCTGTAACGGATAGGAATATAGCAAGATGAGTGCAATGTGTCAACCTATTTTAGAAAAGGTTTTTCTCAATCTACCAGATAAGTTTTCAAATACAGGTAACTATGATCCAGCAAACTTTTATAGAAGTTAGCTCATTATCGGGTAGAGGCTATTTCTTTTTGAACTAAAGCATCACACAACTCGTTATGCTCAATCCCGGCATGCCCCTTCACCCATTTCCACTCTATTTTTAGATTATTTGCCAATTGCTGAAGCTCAACCCAGAACTCTTTATTCTTGACACTCTTTTTTGCCGCAGTTCTCCAGCCGTTTCGTATCCAATTATGAATCCATGTGGTAATTCCATTTTTTACATACTGCGAATCAGTGTGTACAATCAGATTCAGAGGAGTTTTTGCAGGATTCAGGGAAACACTTTTTAATGCCTCGATTACCGCAGAGAGTTCCATCTTATTATTTGTTGTCATAAGGCTGTTACCCGAGTTGGTAATTAAAGTACCATCATCAGTTATGAGCACATAAGCCCATCCGCCAGGTCCCGGATTTCCCGAGCAACCGCCATCTGTATAAATTTCAATAGTTTTTTCCATATGCAGTATACTAATTCAATCCCCTGCTCATGTAAACTAGTACTTAGTACAGCTTAAACTTACAGGTTCTTATGCAGTACCCGGTGGTACATGCAAGGAAGAATACGAAAGCCTAGCGAGCTAGGTTGATGTGCAGTATAACAACGAACTATGTGAGTTGTTATACTGCTAAAAGTAAAAAATCCAGATTTTTTACTTCGTATGTCGACGCAGCAGATACCTACCGCGTGCAAGTAAGAATCCTAAGCTTTAAGTTGTACAAAGTACTAGACTGATATATTATTTAAACAATCTGAATTCCTACTGAAAAACATCATAAATATATGATAACCCGCAATGACAATATGCAAATAATTCATTATACTAATTGTATGAAATATATTTGTGGCATCGATGAAGCCGGCAGAGGCCCTCTGGCAGGTCCGGTTACAGCATCAGCAGTAGTACTTCCTGATGATTTTCCTATTGAAATTCTTGCGGATTCCAAAAAGCTGAGCAGCTCTAACCGATTAAAAGCGGAAAAAATTATTAAAGAGTTGGCACTGGCATGGTCAGTTGCATGGGCTGCTCCGACAACCATAGACTCAGTTAACATTCATAAAGCTACTCTAATAACCATGAAACGCGCATTTGAAAAACTTCCGCTCTGGGTAAAGGATAACTGTGAAGTTATTGTAGACGGTAAATTCACACCATCAATTGAGGCTCCTGTTGCGGCAGTAATTAGAGGTGATTCACTTATTCATGAGATAATGGCTGCCTCAATTCTTGCAAAAACAGCTAGAGACCGGTGGATGGAAAAAATTGCAAAAATTTATCCTGAATGGGGATTTGAAAAACATAAAGGGTACCCCACAAAAGAACATCGTCTAAAGTGCCAGGAGTTTGGGTTATCACCCATACATAGAAAAAGTTTTAATGCAGGTGTTTTTTCAGGAAACTGAGAACTTTATACTCTTTATTGCTATTTCTTTTTCTTTATAAAATCCAGACTTTTTTGAAATTCCGCAACAAATCCCTGTAAGTCTTCTTCAAATACAATTACAGATTGTCTTTCAAAACCTTCTGAGCTGTTTTTCTTACTTTCAACAATATTGAGAAAAAGGTCGCCATATCTATTCTCTTTTATATTAAAAAAATACGTTCTTTTATCTGTAGCAAATTTAGTCGAAAAAACTTCCCCGCGTAACCCCATAAAAATCCATCCCTTTGATCAAATCCAGTTAATAATTTTTCAAATACTGTTTGAAAAAACTTTAACCTCTTAATACATGTTTTACTAAGATTTTTCAAGCATGAAATAGAGATATGGGCATAAGAGTAAACTCAATCAGACTCTTTGATTAAGAAAAATCAGTAATCCTCTTGACGATCAAATTATTTTGCGTTATACATATTGAAGAAATTATTCCAAGCGTCTGTCGTATAATGGTATTACCTCAGCCTTCCAAGCTGATGACGTCAGTTCGATTCTGATCAGACGCTCTTAAACTACTTCAATTATGAAGTAGTTTTTTTTCGAACTTCTCATATGAAACTTATTCTTTCTGAGATCCTAAAACTCTCTTCCGATTAGCCAATTATTTCATTTTACATGGATTGTTAAATACTGTAGACTATAGATAGTTGAGGTGATTTAATTAATAGTAAAAAATACAACTTGGATATTCTGAA
>CAZMOX010000143.1:0-5610 GCA_964567895.1 uncultured Spirochaetales bacterium
GCATTACAGATATCATTAAACTTGCATCAAATGAAAATGCAGTAGGACCTCCACAATCATCAATAAATGCGGCAATTAGGGCCATGCAAACCATGGGGCGCTATCCGGATCCCTTCAGCAGCAAACTAAGATCTCAACTTGCTGTCCACGATGGATTACCGGAAAAAAATATATTAATCTCCCATGGACTGGAAGAGATGATTCCTGCATTGTGCCGTGCCTATATCAATCCCGGAGATATATCCATACAACCGGAAATGACCTTTATCAAGTATGAGATTGGTGTAAAAATCATGGAAGGTGTTTGCATTAAAGTTCCCATGAATAATTTTGAAATCGATATGGATGGTCTGCTTAATGCCGTAACAGAAGATACTAAAATCATTTGGCTCTGTAATCCCAATAACCCTACCGGTACCTATATTGGAGAAACCCAGCTTATTAATTTTCTCAGCAAAATCCCTAGCAACGTGCTGGTGGTACATGATGAAACCTATAGAGAATTTACCACTGCACCTGATTATCCCGGAAAAACTGTTGAACTACTTAAAAATTACAAAAACCTTATCCTTATGCGGAGCTTCTCAAAAGCATACGGTTTAGCAGGTTTTCGCTGCGGATATATGATGGCTGATGAGGAAATTGTTCGACAGGTTATGAAGGTTCGTGAAATATTCAGTGTAAGTGAAATTGCTGCTGCAGCGGCATCTGCTGCGCTCGAAGATACAATCTATCTGGAGCATGTTTTAGCAGTTATTCATCAAGGTAAAGATTACCTGGTGAAACAACTAAACATGCTTTCCAGCCGGCAAATAACGTTTAAGGATACACAGGCAAATTTTATCTATTTTGAAACCCCCTATGATAACACCTTTATTTTTGAGGAGATGCAGAAAAAAGGTGTTATCATCCGGCCTATCGGTTCTCATGGTTTCCGGGTAACCATAGGACTGCATCGGGAGAATATTAGATTTATTAAGACATTTAAATCTGTCTTAAGCATTTGTGAGCATGTTTATCATAAGAGTGGAGCAACTGCATGAAAACAGTGAAAAAACAGCTGCTGACAGGAAATGAAGCTGTCGCTCGTGGTGTATATGAGGCAGGATGCCATCTCTCATCAGCCTATCCAGGAACTCCCAGCACTGAAATCCAGGAAAATATTGGGGAGTATAAAGAAATTTATGCAGAATGGGCACCAAATGAGAAAGTGGCTCTGGAAGTCGCTGCCGGTGCAGCAATGGCCGGAGCATGCGCATTTGCATCGATGAAGCATGTGGGGCTTAATGTAGCAGCAGATCCGCTCTTTACCGTAGCCTATACGGGGGTAACAGGTTCTTTGGTGATCAATACCAGTGATGAACCCGGAATGCACAGCTCACAAAATGAGCAGGATAACCGGCTCTATGCCGTACATGCAAAATTACCGCTTATAGTACCCTCAGATAGTCAGGAGTGTCTGGATTTTGTAAAAGAAGCATTTCTTATAAGTGAAAGATTCGACACCCCGGTACTATTTAGAACAACAACGCGGATATCTCACAGTAAAAGTCAGGTTCTTTTAGGAGATCGGATAGAAAAACCGATAAAAGCATATAAAAAGGATCTGAAAAAGAACCTGATGATTCCGGCCAATGCACAAATAAAGCACCCTGAAGTTGAAAACCGTTTACAACTTCTTGCTGAATATGCTGAAACGACTCCTTTAAATAAAATAGAGCCAGGATCAGGAAAAATAGATAGTTCTGGTGAAAATCCATCAATTGGCATCATTACCGGCGGCATAGCATATCAGTATGCAAAAGAGGTCTTTGGATCGAGTGTCTCCTATCTTAAACTGGGATTTATGTACCCATTTCCGGAAAAACTCATTACACAATTCGCACAATCTGTCGATCTTCTCTATATCATTGAAGAGAATGAACCGTTTATTGAAAATGCATGTAAGCGTTTACCTCTTCCTTGTAAAATTATGGGAAAAGATGTTTTACCCATTTGCGGAGAACTATCAACAGAAATTGTGCGCAAAGCCTTTTTTCCTTCCCGCACCGACACCGATGCCGACACCGATAACGCTGATATCTCTGATACACTTTCTCAAACATTACAAAACATACCTAGTCTACCGGCACGCCCCCCTTCACTCTGCCCGGGATGTCCGCATAGGGGAATATTCACTGCTCTCTCACGCTATAAAAAGCATGTAGTTTCAACCGATATCGGCTGCTATACCCTTGGAGCCCTACAACCGCTAAATACAGGAGATTTTCTCTTTTGTATGGGTTCGAGTATTTCAAGCGGAATGGGCTTTGCCAAAACTTTGGAAATTGCAGGAGAATCAAAAGAGAAAGTTATTGCGCTTATCGGAGATTCAACATTTTTTCACTCTGGAATTACCGGCTTGATAAATGTTATGTACAGCGGAACTCCTCTGGTGGTAATTATTCTGGATAACCGTATAACCGCTATGACAGGACATCAGCACAATCCCGGCACCGGATTCACTCTGCAAAAGAAAAGTGCTCCCGAGGTTGATATTCCCGGTTTGGTATCCGCTCTTGGCTTCGCAGAGGATCAAATATCAGTGATTAACCCGCATATATTGGAGGATGGAAGAGCCGCCCTGAAAAAAGCAATGGAGTATAATGGTCCCTATGTAATTATTACTCAGGCACCTTGTGCGCTTCTTCCGGAAGTAAGAAAGATCACGGCCAGGCAATACTTTACGGTAGATCGGGACAAATGTATCACCTGTAAAGCCTGCATAAGAACAGGATGCCCTGCAATCAGCATACAGGATGGAAAATCATCAATTGATGCCGCCTATTGTGCTGCCTGCGGTGTCTGCATGCAGGTATGTAAACCCGGCGCAATAACCGGACCATACTCATTCGGTACCGGGGGTGCTCAGTAATGGAGACAATCAGAATTATGCTTGCAGGTGTGGGAGGTCAGGGAACTATTCTTGCCGCCAAAATAATTTCAGAAGCTGCTTCAGAATACGGCTGTAGTGTTAAAATGTCTGAAATTCATGGCATGTCACAGCGCGGGGGAAGTGTAGTTTCACATGTCTCTATCGGTACCAGTATAGACTCACCGGTTATTGAGACTGGATCTGCTGATTATCTTGTCGCTTTCGAGAAGCTGGAAGCAGCCAGGCAATTGCCGTATCTCAAAGATGATGGAGTGCTTATTGTCAACAATATGAAAATCAATCCAATGCCGGTATTGACAGGAACAGCCGAATACCCTGAAAATATACTAAAGAGCATAGAAGATGCCGGAGTAACTACTCTTGTTCTTAATGCATATGAGAAAGCTAAGGAACTTGGTTCAATTCAGGTACAGAATGTGATTCTTATCGGGGTACTTGCAGCTCAACCGGGAATGGAAGATTTCCCCTGGAAGTCTATGATTCGACGCTTGGTAAAAACGCAATTTGTAGATATGAATCTGAAAGCTTTCGCTGCTGGTAAAACAATTGCAGGAGAAAAAGCGAGCAGAATATGATTAATTCATCAATATTTACTCCCGGGTCAATAGTTATTGTAGGAGCTTCAAAAGATCCATCCAAAATTGGCGGAAGAATCCTTCATAATATTGTACCAAATAATTATACTGGAAAATTATTTGGTATAAATCCAAAAGAAAAAAGCATACTGGGGATTCCCTGCCCTGCCCTTGAAGATCTTCCTGATTGCGAATTGGCAATACTGTGCGTACCAGCAGAATATACAGAATTTTACGTATCAGAACTTGCCGGAAAACATGGAGTTAAAGGTTTTGTTATTCTTTCGGGGGGATTTAGTGAAATGGGAGAAGCGGGTACAGCTCTGCAAACCCGAATACTTGAATTAGTTTCAAAATACAACTGTTCACTCATAGGCCCAAACTGCACCGGGGTTTTAACACAAACTTATGCCGGAATCTTTGCCGGTCCCATACCTGCACTCAATCCGGCTGGTTGTGATTTTGTCAGCGGAAGCGGAGCTACGGCAGCCTTTACCGTTGAACAGGGAATACTTCAGGGTCTCCCGTTTTCTCAGATCATTACCGTAGGAAATAGTGCACAAATCGGCGTTGAAGAGATCCTGGAGCATTGGGATCAGGAGTTTGATGGAAGGATCAGTTCAAAAGTTAAATTAGTCTATGTCGAAACGATAAAGAATCCTGAAAAATTTCTCCTTCATTCATCATCCCTCATTCGGAAAGGCTGCTCTATTGCCGCCTTAAAAGCCGGAAACTCATCAGCAGGACAAAGGGCTGCATCTTCCCATACCGGAGCACTATCAAACCCTGCTAAATCTGTAGAAGCGCTCTTTCAGAAAGCCGGAGTTATTAACTGCAGCTCACGGGAAGAGCTGGTAACCACGGCCGCCTTTTGTCTTCTGGGAAAGCCTTCCGGAAAAAGGATCGGCATAGTGACGCACGCTGGCGGTCCGGGTGTTATATTGACTGACATTCTCAGTAATAACGGTTACGTGGTTCCTGAATTTACCGATCCAATTTTTGAGGATCTGAAAAAACAATTGTATCCCGGATCTTCAGTCAAAAATCCCATCGATTTTCTTGCAACCGGTAATGCAGATCAATTGCAGCTGATTCTTCAGACGCTAAAGCAGTCACACTTGGTTGATGCAGTTGTGGTAATATTTGGAAGTCCGGGACTAGCATCGGTAGAGACAGTTTACACTGCTCTTGCACAGGAAATGCAGAATTCCAGCATCCCCATTTATCCGGTATTTCCTTCAGTTATTACTGCTAAAAAGGAGATGGAATCCTTTACAAAAAGATCGCATCTTCCATTCTTTCTTGATGAAGCAGTTCTCGGTAATGTAATTCATAAAGAGAAACCTATTCAAACACCTACTGATAACAGCAAGGAAAACACCGATAAAATTAAAATATTGGCAAAATCGGTAGGTCAGATACTGGAATCTAAACCAAACGGTTATCTTGCTCCGGAAATTTGTACCAAACTGCTAAATATCGTTGGAATTCCCACTGCCCGGGAACTAATAACACATTCTCTCAATGAAATTATAGATTTTTCAAATCAGACAAAAGATCCGGTAGCACTAAAATCTATCGGTTTACTGCATAAATCAGACGCAGGTGGCGTATCTCTAAATCTTCATGAAAAAAATGAAATATCACGGGAATTCCGAAGACTCATGGGTATCTCCAGGACAACACATATACTGGCTCAGGATATGGTTACCGGTACAGAACTATTTATTGGAGCCGTCTTTGAACCAGGTTTCGGACATATGATATTTTGCGGTCTTGGGGGTATTTTTATAGAGGTTCTTCAGGATACTGCCTCAAGACTTGCACCTGTATCACTGCAGGAAGCGGAGCTCATGATACAGAAATTGCGGGGATATCCATTATTCACTGGTGCCCGTGGGCAAAAGGGAATGGATAGTAAATTGTTTGCACAATACATAGCAGCTGTATCAAATCTGGTTCTTGCCATACCTGAAATTGTAGAACTTGATATTAATCCATTGATTGCCGATGAAGCATCAATAACTGCAGTTGATGTCAGAATTAAAATCATGCGATAAATATTGCATGAACAGCAGTAAGAAAGTAGTAATCTGGGAT
>CAZMOX010000144.1:0-4207 GCA_964567895.1 uncultured Spirochaetales bacterium
TCCGTTGTCCCGGGCGTAATGCAAAGTAGTCTTCCATCTCTATTTCAACCGGATTTACTACCTTGTATCCTGCTGCTTCTAGATGATACTCAGCCTCTTTAAATTTCTCTGCATATTCAGTTGAGTTTGTAATCGGACCGAGAAGATATAACTTAATAATGGATCTATTTTCCATGATTGTTCCTTATAATGTAGAGAGGTCGAGGCGAATCTGCTGATATTTTCCTTCACCGTCCCGCTCATGCACCCTGATGTGCTCTTTTGAGCTGCTGATGGTCACTGAGTCGCTTATTGCATCCATTGCCTGTTTCCATTTGGGATCTTTGATATCAAGACGTCGGAGTCCTAGGATCCGGTCGGTATTGAGCTTTTGGCCTTTCTCTACGTTAAACGCATCCTGCACTAATACCCGTATTTCATCCCGGGATCCGTCTGACCATTTCTGAATACACTCATCGATGAGCTGCTTTGCTACCTGCAGACGTTCATCAAAGCTGATAGAATCCTGGATAGCGATGGTTACCCGGTATCTCCCATCAAAACTGGTGAGGGTAACATTCCCTTTGTGCCCACCATATTTCTGGCCATATTGTTCAGCTGAAAGTTCAATAAAACTTTTTATATTGCCCATAATCATTTTCTTAAAATCAGCGATATCCTTTGATCTCTTTTTTGCTTTTTCGACCACCTCATACACCAGTTCATGGCGTAAGAGATCGACTTCCTTTATTTGTCCTTTTGGCACCAATCGGCCTTTTGCATCGGTGAGATAATTAGTCATGGGTTATGCTCCTTTTTTCTTTAGACGGCTTAACCAGCCGTGTACTTTTCGCAGCTCATTATGATTACAGAACTTCAAGGAAGATCTGCTCATATTCCGTAAAAATCCATCCAGTCGTCCTTGCCAGCTTTCTCCGAGGACACTTTCTGCTTTTTGTTCAATCAAGAAGATTTGCTGCTTGAGTGAGTTTTGCAGACTCTTTTCAGGATTCTCTTTTTGTTGTTTCGGTACAAATCCAACCTATTTGTAGAGGTCTAAGACCTTCTCCAGCTGCTGCTCTGAAAGCTTGCTACAGGAATCTTCTCCAGTAAGCTGCTTTAAGGAGCTTCTGTATCTCCAGGTAGTCATTGATTGGAGTCTATTTGAACCACATACACACAGCTCTTCGGTGTCCAGGATCAGAGATCCGCAGGATGTGTTCTGTCAAGTAACCGTGATTTGACATATGCAGCGCTTATCCCGGTTGCTCTTTCAATTTCTTGTAAAGTAATAACCGCCGGATATTCAGGCATGGCAGCAATGATCTTTTCATCGATCTCATCAAGTCCATTTTTCTGTCTGCGTTGGTGTGTTTCATGGTGACGACCGTTAAGAGAATCCAGGCTTACTCCCATAGTCAGCATTTCATACTGTTCACTCATAATGGCTCCTACCAGATAACAACTTGCCCATAAAAGGGAAGTTCATGTTTTATTCTGAGATGTTCAGCTAATACGGGAATTGATCGATATCCACATTTGTGACAAAGCAGCCGTGCTGCTCTTAGTGTCATGATTTTCCCGTCAAACTTCGTGAAAATTGACAAACAGAACTAAAGCAACAAAAATCGAGGTGCTGACTGGAAATTATGACTTGAATATGGGACAGCAGGAATTATTTTGAAATATTTTATTATTTGAATTCAAAATCTAGATTTTGACTAAGGTCATAAGTCTGATCAAGCGATTCAAAATAACTATCAATATCTACATTTGGGTAATTGGTTGCTAAATACTGTTTAATAATATTCCTATCGAAATCAAGTATTTCTCCATAATCCATCGAAATACTTATAATGAAAGTAAAGATTAATATACACTAATTACAAAAATCTACTTAACAAGTGATAGCAGGGAAAGTGCTTATTAAATATCATTCGTCGTAAAATAATTACGGACACTTGCTGAAAATGAAAATTTAGTGGTCATTCCGGCGTTATCATTAGCGGAACGTAAAAACGCGTCAAATGAATTCCTTATGTAATTCATTTGCATTCATTTGACATATTTTTATTATTCGAGTATTATTATTTTATTAGCTACTAGTTTTACTTAATGGAAGTCAATTTAAAAAAGTCAATTTATAAAATCATACAAATAAAAGTTAGAATTAACTCTTTGGAGTAAGAAAATGAAGAAACTACGTTTCATCTTTTCTGTAATTCTGATATTGCTCTTCACATCTATATACAATCTTTCAGTATCACAGAATGCTTCCCTTACCATTTGCGGCAGAGTACTTCCACGAGTAACTATGTCAATATCAGAAAAACCTGATTCGAGAAGCATAAATTCAAAAACAGGAGCCGAAAATCTGCAGATTTTCACCATAAACAACTCAAGTAATCTCAGAAATGGATATCAGGTAGTTGTAGAGTCACAGAATGCAGCTGCAAACCAGACAGACGGTAATTTTCAGAGTAATCTTGAAATCACTAAAATTTCACAGGAATCAAACACTACAGAAGGGCTCTATAAAGTCTTTTCTTTGGGGTAAATATGAACAGTGAGGAACTTTCTATGTATAGAGTCCAAAATGAATTTAATCAAATACTGGAAAAAGAGAGCATTAAAAAACTTATAAGCACCGAGCTAAATGCTGCTAAAGACCTCCGTATTTCATTAGTCAATGTGATTAACTACATTCGTAGATTATCGAATTGTGAAGCAGTCGGTATCCGTTTATATGATAACGATCACTACCCTTTCTTTGTGTTTGATGGTTTTACTGAACAGTTTATAAACGAAGATAGTTGCTCATCTAAATTTAATATGAAAGAAGGGTTGGATACTGGATCCATCACCAAAAAAATTGATAATACTACATTTTTTGAGAGAACTTTCGATAATGAAGAATCTGATTCTGCATTTTTTTCATTTATTAAAAATAGAACATCTGAAATTGATGTCAGCCCTACTTTTAACAAATCACTGCAATCGAATGATCTTCAAAATAAAATCACTGATCACTGTATCGGGTGGGGGTATGAATCAACTGCATTAATTACAATAAATGCCATGGGAGAATTGATAGGTCTGCTGCAGTTGAATGACAAAAAAACAGACATGTTCGATGATTGCCTAATTGAATATCTTGAACTGATTGGAAACTATATTGGTATAAGATTTCAGAATGAGATAATTCTCACAAGTTTAAAAAAGAAAAATGCATTAATTAACACTTTATTGGGAGATATCCCGAATGAAACTATTATTGCCGATCGCAATGGAACAATTTTGGCAGCTAATCACGTCAGTGAAAATTCAATCAGTACATTATCGAGTATCGAAGAAACTTTTTATATAGATTGTACAAATAATCATGAAATCAATATACGTAATGAACTGACAAAATGTATAAATACAGGTAGTGTAAAAGAATTCCCTTATCTGAAACATGAAGATAAGTTTTTCTCTATAACCCTGACCCCTTTTGGCGACGAGAAAATAATAATATCAAAAAAAATGATTGCCAATAACAACGCTGGAGAAGTACTAATTAATAAAAATACCGAAAGGCTTGCCTTCACCGGTCGTATTGCTGCTGGTATTGCCCATGAAATAAGAAATCCTTCAACAAATATCTCACTGGCTCTGAATCAATTGAAAAATACCTTTGATTCTGAGTGGAAGCGGAATAAATATATTGGAATCATTGAAAGAAATTTAAATAGAATTAATTATTTAATAACCGAGCTTCTCAACTGTGCCCGACCACCAGAACTCAATATACAACCTTATAATATACATAAAATTATAGAGAATATCATTGAATCTGTTGATGAAAAAATTAAATCAAAACACATAACTGTGTTTAAAGAATTTACCAGTGAGAAATTTACAATTCCTGTAGACAAAGAGTATATAGAACGTGTTTTTTTAAACTTTACACTTAATGCTATTGAAGCAATAGCGGATACCGATGGACTCTTAACCATTTCGACGCGAAATAATGGACAGTGGTTCTTGATAAAAATAGAGGATACCGGCATCGGTATTCCTGAAGAAGATATCATAAAAATATTTGATCCCTTCTTCAGTTCCAAACAGGGCGGCATTGGTTTGGGTTTAACGACATGTTATTACGTTATTGTTAGTCACGGCGGCACCATAGAAGTTACGAGCGAGCAGTCCAAAGGAAGCATATTTACAATATTATTACCACTAA
>CAZMOX010000144.1:4307-5563 GCA_964567895.1 uncultured Spirochaetales bacterium
GAAGTTACGAGCGAGCAGTCCAAAGGAAGCATATTTACAATATTATTACCACTAATAAACAAAGCAGAAAGCGATAAATCTTAATGAAAGAATTTACCTATGACATTAAAAGAGGAGCGGACACATATCGTATGATATCAGAAAGCCGTTTTAAGGGGTGGATTTCTTCAGGTAAAATAAAATCCGGAGAAGTATTAGTTTGGCGCAGCGGACTTTCTAGCTGGCGTAAAGCCGAGGACCTTGAGGAACTGCAACCATTTTTTAGGATGCATGAAAACAGGTCTTCTCTGAAAGGGTTTATAAAAGAACACCCTATTATTATGCAGCAAATGCCAATTAATAGAGAAATAAAAAAAATTATGTTAATCGATGATGAAATAGATTTGTGCCTATTGCTCTCAGAAATTCTTGAGAAAAATGGATATATCGTAACCAGTGTTAATTCAATACGCGACGCTCTGAATTTTCTTATGGAAGAAACACCTGATCTTGTAATCCTTGACTTAAATCTTCCTGATGGGGATGGCATGCGTGTGGTTCCAGAAATCAAGAAGAAAAGCCCTAATACGATTATTTGCATAGCATCTGCGTACGGCTCTGAGAAAAGAAAAATGGAGGCTAAACAAGAAGGGATATCGATTTTTATCGACAAACCTTTTTCTGCAGAAGAGATATTGAAAAATATCAAACAATTCAACAGACAGGAGTGATTTTAATGAAAACTGTTTTTATTGTTGATGATAATACTGAGTTTTGTTTCCTTCTCTCAAATATTCTGGAAAAAGAAGGATATTTAGTTAATGATTATCACGATGGCATGCAAGCACTGCAAGCGATTGAGAAAAATCCTCCTGATGCGGTTCTTCTGGATGTCCAGCTCCCAGATATAAATGGTATACAAGTACTAGAGAAGGCAAAATCATATAACAAGGATTTGTCAATTATCATGCTTACGGCTTTCGGAGAGATAAAGGATGTAGTTAAATCGATGAAAGCTGGTGCCTTTGATTATATCATGAAACCTTTCAAACAGGAAAAACTACTTGACGTACTAAAAAAATCGATCCATTCTTGCAGCTCCTGTACTGTTCAAGGATGCACGGATTTCATACAAACCTCAAAATTACCTGAACAAAAGTTAATAGGAAATTGTACTATATTTCAAAACATTAAAGCTGATATTAAAAAAATTGCACCAACCGACACAACAGTTATTCTTCAGGGAGAAAGTGGTTGTGGTAAAGAACTTTTCGCAA
>CAZMOX010000145.1:0-5504 GCA_964567895.1 uncultured Spirochaetales bacterium
AGGAGTATCAGAAGTATATGGAACCTGAATCTGATACGTACAATCCTTTTGCTGAATTCTTAAAAGGCAAAAAGAAAAAGTGAGCTAGACTCGGAAAATCCGGATTCTTCAGGTTCTCCTCCTACAACATAGCTATAGAGCCCCTCGTAATAGGCTTGATCTCTCTTAAAGCCGATACTTCGGATACTTCGATAAAGTTCTCTCCTCAGTCCGGCAAAATCTTTCATCTATTTATTATAGCTTGAAAAAATCAGGGATTTTTATTCCGACCTTATTTCATAGACTCTGGTACTGAAATAACCGCTTTCGAAATTTGAAAGCGGTTATTATTAATATAAATTGAATCAGTCTTTAAGCTTGGACCTGTCGAATTTTGTGCCTGTAGCCAGAGCGACACTGTGGTAGGCTCCGTCATAAATACCTATGCTTTTATTTTTAATAATGCAATCACAATACATTTCAAGAAGATCGTCTTCGTCGGTCAGTAAATCGATAGCCTGAATCAACTGTGGGATGGTGGCAACTTCAACAGTACCGTCTCCCACTTCCGAGCCGCGTACCGCGCCCCACATCTCATGTCCTCCGACACGTGCATTGAATATTTTCGGAATAGGATAAAAGGCCAGTTCACTCGGTTTTGTTATCATGATATCGGTAACTCTCATCAGGTAGTTTGTAGCATAAACACCGTGAAAGGTATTGTCATGGAGGAAAATATGAAGACCTTCAACGTCTCCCTCACGAATATCATCTGCGAATTTTCTTGTATCTTCCCAGTCAAAATGTGTGGTCAGCATATCCTTATATTCATTGAATTCTTTTTCCAGCCAATCCCAGTTGCCCGCATGATCACCCAAGTTTACGAACAGCGTAATCTTCCCGGCTTTAATGAGCGGAATGGCATGATCTATAACAGCTTTAAACAATTCTCTCTGAGCGCCTGCTCCGCCCATGGTAATCATAAATCTTCTGGGCGCACCTTTTTTTGCTCTGTCGGTTCTGGCCTTGCAGTCGACTTCAATATTATGAACCAGTTCATGATCCACATGATGTCCCGTATAATATATCGCATCAGGCGGTGTGCCTTTCAGTATTTTTCCTTTGCTGTCAAATCCTTTCATTGCTCTAAAACCGTAATATCCGGAAGGAGACTGTACTGCATGTTTAGCGCCTTCGGTCAGTTGAAATGCCATGGGCCAGTTGTCAAACATCATATCTACGACATTCGTCATTCCTCCGGATACGGCGGCCATGCAGTTCCACATATGAGCTGTAAGCATCGGCATATCCGAAGGCAGGTTCTTATGAAGATTTCCGATTAATTCAGACATCATATAGTCTTTGATATTTGTTTTAAGAAATCTCCACGGCCATCCTACAACCCAGCTGTTCAGGAAGGCATTTAATCCGGGCAGTGTTTTTTCGCCTGTAGTTACCGGTTCCCAGACATGCCTGTTGAACCATGAGCTGCTTTGGGATGTTCTGGAGAATTTGCTGTACCATGAATTGCAATAGTTGATGATATCCGTTGGCATTCCCGGAATAGACAGAAGATCCAGCCAATAAGGCTCGAATCCCATTGCCTTTGCAGCCGATACCCCCGCCATGGCAATTCTGTAATGACCGTATCCCATTCTAATCGTTGAAATAATCACGCCTTTGCCGGGCTCAATGGGGGATCCGTCTTGATCTCTGACAATGTTCTTCAGACCAAAAACAGGACCGAGCTGCTTGTTCTCTACAAGACTCAGTTTATATTCTTCATTAGGATCGTAATTGAATTTATTTTTAAACATGTTCTGCCATCTTTGGACTTTTTTTGTTTCGGATCTGCTGATGGCATTACCATAAAGGGTATATTTTCCATTCTCCATTTTCATGCTCTATCTCCTGATTATAAATTTAATCTTCAGCTTTAAATTATTTTATAGTTTCCGGATAAGAAACTACAATTTTACTGAACAATGTATTTTCTTTTCTTTAAAAAAAGAAAAATGAAATCAATAATTCAGAATTTATTTTAATCATAGGACAGGTTTTTTAATTACGCAAGAGATTGTATAATAAAACCAAAATAATAATAATTTTTTGTTTCATATTTTTATATAAGATTAATATTGTTAAGAAAAACAGAAAATTGTTTCATATATTTCTATCTTTTTCATTTTTCTATATCCTCACTTTCCATACAGTTATTGCAAATCTCAGTCAAAAAAGGTTGGTATACTGATGATGACTTTGCTTCTCATTATATCTGTATTGTGATATATTAATATAATATAAATATTTGAACCTTATATAATCTGTGGAGATAACCATGCGTATAGGTGATTTTATATTTGCATTGCTTTCTGAGAAAGAAAAAAAACTACCCTTGTATCTTGTTGGTGCCGGATTTGACTTTCATCAAGAACTTGATCCCCATAAACGTCCGAAAGGGTATCCTCATTACCAGTGGATACAGGTAGTAAAAGGTTCAGGAGAAATGACAATAGATGGAGAAACTCTTCTGGTTAGTGAGAACCAGGGAATTCTTTTATTTCCCGATGTTCCTCATGAGTATCATGCAATCGACTTTCCATGGATTGTAAACTGGTTTACCTTTAACGGATATTATATAAAAGACTTTCTGGAACAGATTCATATTGGAAAGACAAATGTATATTCAGTCGTATATTCTGATATATTTACTGGTACGATCCGAAAAGCTATAAATCTTCTCAGATCTACAAACTCAATAAAGGATCTAGAAGCCTCTGCACTTGTCTATGATTTTCTGATATCTTTTTTAAAATATGCTTATTTATCTGACGGGGATTCTGTTTCAAATCTGCATAGTAGAATGAATCCTGTTTTAGAGTACATCAATGAAAACTATGCCAAACCTATAACTAACGAAGAATTAGCAGATATTTTATCAATTACTCCGCAATATCTATGTATTCTTTTTAAAAAAATCATTAAGCAGCGACCCATCGCATATTTGAATAATGTTCGTATTAATAAAAGTAAAGATATACTTTTAAAAAATTCACTGCTGAAAATCGAAGAAGTATCAATCCGTTCAGGTTTCGAAAGCTCAAGTTATTTCTGCAGTATATTTAGGAAGATCGAAGGTCTGAGTCCCGGAAAATTCAGAGAACTTCATCTTCACCAGAAATATCTGAATCCGTAATAATATAAATTCCATAAGTGTATATAATAATCCTTGAATATCATTCTATTTTCAATACAACACAGTCAGATGTTCATATTTTGATATAGAGTAGAATATTCTATTGTTGACGTATTACTTACTCCGAGTAATAATATAACAACTTTAAAGGAGAAAATAATGAAAAAATTAGTTTTAATTTTTATGATTGCTCTTGTAGCTTTATGTGCTACTCCACTGTTTGCCGGTGGAGAAGCCGAAGAAGCTGTAAGTGATGAGGTTGTCATTACATGGCGAACAAGACCTGGGAACCAGGAAGAATCTGATTTATATAAAGCAATCAGTGACCAGATCAGTGCCGAACTCGATGGAATTACACTTGTTTATGAACCAGGTTCAAGTGCAACTTCCAGCTATCAGGATGTTCTTAAAACAGAACTCGCGTCTGGTGTTGCACCGGATTTATTCTGGATTCCAGGTTCAGATATTGCGGAGTTTGCTAAAAGAGATCTTCTTCTCGATATGAGAGCTATCGCAGATAAAACAGATCATAAAGATAGTGATTTTTATCCCGGACCTATGTATCACCTTACATTCGATCCCGACAGCATGAAAACTGGCGAAAAACTCTGGGGACTTCCCCGGGACGTCTCGACATTAGCCCTTTATCTCAACCTCGACCTGATCGCCGAAGCAGGCGCTCCCGATCCTAGAGTATTGGCTGAGCAGGGACTGTGGACATGGGAAGCTTTCTACGAAGTTATGAAAGCCGTTTCGGATCTTGGTGACGACGTATACGGTTATGGTCAGAGCTCATGGTGGGGACCATATATGACATGGATGAACTCTGCAGGTGGTGGTCTTTTCAATGAAGACAGAACTGGTACAGATATGCAATCAGAAGGTTCTCTCAAGGGTCTTGCATTCCAGCAGAAATTCTACAAAGAAAATTTAGCTGTCCCTTATGGTGAAGATGCTGAACCTCCTTTCAAAGCCGGAAAATTGGGTATGTACCAGAATGGTAGATGGGTAACTCCCGGAATGCGAACTATTGCTGACTTCGAATGGGATGTTGTTGAGCTTCCCACAGGACCTGCGGGAAACCAGGGGAACTGGCTTTTCTGGGGTGCTTATGTAGCAAACAAAGACACAAAAAACCCTGAAGCAGTTTTCGAACTACTTCAGGCTCTAACTTCAGCAAAAGTACAGGCTCAGGTTGCAGCAGCGGGTGCTAATATACCAAGTAGAACAAGTAAGGATGCATTAGATGCTTTCCTAACGTTTACTCCTCCTGAAAACAACCAGGCTTTTCTCAATGGACTGGCTGACAGCCCGGCTTCAGAAGGACCTATGTGGGTAGGAAACTGGTCTGAGTATGATGCAGCTCTCGGAGCTAAGATTTCGGCTGTATTCAATAATGAAATGTCTATTGAAGAGTTCGCCAACGGTATCGAGTCTGAACTTAACAAATTTTTCAAATAAATTGCGAAATTAATCGGGCGGGCTGGGTTTACCCGGCCCGTTTTTCTGCGCCAATGTACAGTGTGAGAATTCATTGAAGAACAGTGACTTGTCATCTTGGACATTTGTATTTTATTTAGAGGAGAAGAAATGAACTCATTCATTAAAAATAATGTAAAAAGTCTGGTTCAGCTTTTATCATTCTGGAATTTTGTGTTGGCATTCAGTTCAACTGTTATAGCTCTTTCGTTGGTTCTATCCTCTGAGATTGGAATCGCCGTAAAAGTTGTTGCTGTTACAGTGTGCCTGGCCATTGCCGTCGGCGCTGTCACGGCCGGTATCAAAATGCTCCGGAAGGGTTCCAACGCTAGAATCTGGGCATTCCTAGTCAATTACCTAACCTTCCTGATCTGTTTGATCGGAAGCTTTCAGACTATTGGGTTTTTTCTGATTTTCGATAAAATATCTGAATATTTCAGTCGCGGATTTATCACATTGATAATTTTAGCCCTGGGATTCCTCCTGCGAGGATGGATTAAATCCGCCTTGCTTAAAGATGAGGATAACCGAACCTATAGAATAACAACCAACATCATTTTGGGCATTATTGCACTTATTTTCATCTTTCAAGTCAATATTATTCCCATTTTCTTCAGTTTATTTCTAAATTTGAACAACATGGTGGCAATTGGATTTTTCCTCGGTTGCATTCTACTTGCTCTCGTATCGATAATCCTCCACTCAAGCCCTTTTCAGAAATATTTTAACACAACTAATATTCAGTCTGAAGCTATCGCTGGATATCTCTTCTTAACTCCGAACCTGTTGGGGTTTCTCATATTTTTTGCCGGTCCATTGCTGCTGTCTTTTTTTATGAGTTTTTTCCACT
>CAZMOX010000146.1:0-5498 GCA_964567895.1 uncultured Spirochaetales bacterium
TCTTCTTCCCGTCTGGAAAACGATCCATATGGTTTCGGGCTCCCTTGTTGCGATCAGGACTGCTTTGGTAAACGCGAATACGCTGTTCTTTGTCTATGCCGACTCAACCGGAAAGCTGCATGTGGGCAGGATTCTTGCGGAAGAAGATCCCGACAATGAAGAAAACACTATCTACACGGTTGATGAAATGGTCGATGCCACATTCACTTCGATGGTAAATTCCGCTGACCCGGATTTCGATATTATCTACGCCGGGAGCGATCTATATATTGGGTTTGCCGACTACAATTCGACTGATCCATCCCACGCAGATTCAGAAAAGCTTTCGGTACAGAAGATTTCCGTCGATGATGCTGAGGACGACAGCGATGTACTGGATTGGAAACACAGTTATATCGGGGAACGCAGATTTTCCACGTATCCGGTATCGTCGGTTTCCATGGCTTCCGGCAGATTTGGGGCTTCCTCGTATCTGTATGCAGGATATATCAGGGAGACTGCGGGTCACCCTCCGACTTCCAATGTCCTGGCAGTCCGTTCCAAGTTGCTGACTACACCCATTGCTTCATGGGGCGATATTTCCCCTGTCAAGGCAACACATTACAGTAGCATTGCCCCGGAGTTTTCCCATATTTTGATGGAAAACGGCACCCTGACAGTCGCGTTCAATCCCGATGCCGATGATTTGTACCTGTTAAGTAGAATTGATAACGATACCGGTGAGAACTGGGTGGAAACCGATCCCAACTTGCCCGCCTTTTCTCCGACCGGCCAGCATTTTTCCGCGCTCGCTTCCGACGACGGTACGTTAACTATATTCTCATACAACAAAAGCAACGACAGCTGGAATATCCGGGAAAAGGGCGATGCTACGTGGTCGATCATCAATGATGATACAGGCTTCTCTACCGCCTCATCCGACTTCACCTCCCCTTTCGCCGCGGTCTCCGCTACAGCAGCGGCAATGGGAACTGACAACGGGCGCAATTTCCTGCTGGGCTCAACAAGCAGCGGCCCGAAGGTGCTCATGTATGATCAGAAGCTGTATAAGTGGTTCTCTTACGGCAATCCCGGCGGATCAGATTCAATTGAATCCCCGCAATTAGTTGTATCAACTGGAGTAGAACCCAAAACCTATTATGCAGCCTGGATCGAAGGATCTACAGCTCATATTTCAATTGGAAAATGAGAAAAAGCAGTCTTTTACTCATAGAACAGCAATGTTTTAATATTTAGTGGCATGTTCATTTTTGGATCTCCTCTTAACAAGCTCCCAGTGCCCACCCTTAGCCGGTCCAACCCGTTTAAGCAGACCTCTTAATTTTTTAGTGCTGCAATATGTTTTTCAACTGCTCTGGAGCTTATTCCTATCTGCGCAGCCATCGACTCAGCAGAAATATTCGGTGTTTCCCCTATAAGGGCAAGTATTTTCTCCGAACTTTTCTCCGAACCTTTACGCAATTTTACAGGATCATTTCCGTTGCGATTGTTATCTGTGAGTAAAAAAGTACAAGTAAAAATATCTTCTTCTACTAATTCGGGAGTACTATTTGAATAGATTGGATTCTTGATTGATTCATATATGTTTCTTTTCAATTATTCCGAAATAAGATTTGTTTCTGAATTTGCCAACAGCTCAGGCCCTAGCTCTTTTTTATTCTTTAGACCTAATTTTTTCAGTTTTGTTGATTGAAGTACTAGATTGTCCTTTCCGGTACTCAGCTGTTTGTAAGAATGATTATATGCCTCTTTAGATTTATCGAGAAACTTCCCTACGTCTTCCAGGTTCTCAACAAAACTTACAAATTTGTCATATAATTTTGCTCCGCGTTCCGCAATCTCCTGTGCATTTCTATTCTGGTTTTCTCGTTTCCACAAATCTACAATGAGCTTTAATGAAACTATCAAATTTGTTGGATTTATTAACAATATTCGTTTATCGTAAGCAAAATTCCATAGTTCAGAATCACCTTGCAAAGCAGCCATATATGCAGGTTCGCTGGGAATAAACATCATTACAAAATCAAGGGACTTATCATAGTCATCATAACCTTTTGTACTTAATGCAACTATATGATTTTTAACAGCCCGAACATGCGCCTCAAGTTCAGTTTTCTGTTCTTCAAGATCAGTCGAAGAGGAAAATCTTGTGAATGCATTTAATGACACTTTTGAATCGATTATTATACTTCTTTTATCAGGGTATTTAATTACAGCATCAGGCCTCATCTTTTTATTTTCAGAATCTGATCTCAGTGCATGTCCCTCAGTATCAGTTAATTGGTGTTCAATGAAATACTCTTCGCCCTTTCTTAAACCTGATTTTTCCAGGATACTTTCTAAAATCATTTCGCCCCAACGACCTTGAGTTTTTGATTCTCCTTTTAAGGCTTTTGTAAGATTTCTGGCTTCGTCACTTATAACTTTGTTTAAAAGAGCAAGTTCTTTAACTTTTTCTCCTAATGAAAAACGTTCCTTTGATTCTTTATCATAAGTCTCATTCACGGTTTTTTTAAACTCTTCAATATTTGTACCTAAAGGTTCCAAAATGGTTTTTATGTTGATTTTATTGAGTTCGGTGAATTTTTCCGATTTAGTTTCCAATATCTTGTTTGCAATATTCTCAAATTCCAGGTTGAATTTTCTGCCTAATTCTTCAATTTCCGTTTTTTGAGTTTCAAGTTTTTCACTCAAGGCAGTATTATTCGCTATTACTGTAGCTATAGTTTGACTTTTATCATTAATTTCCTTTGTCTTCCCGGAAACTTCTTCTTTCAAATCAACAATCTCTAAGCTTTTTTCGTTTATTGTTTTCAGTGCGGCTTGTAAATTTGCATCACTTGTTGACAGTCTACCGTTAATATTTATTTGCTCATTGGATTTTTCTTGAACAGTTTCAGCTAACTTGTCATTTTCATTTTGTTTTTCTAATAGCTTTTCATCCAAAGCCTGCGTTTGAGCACTTGTTGTTGCTTTATAACCAAAATATTCCTTTTCTAATTCTGATATCTTGCTTTTACTAACTTCTCTCTCTTTTTGCGTGCTAAAATTGCTCCGCATTCTGGCAAATAACCAACCAATTAAAATTCCGATTGCAATGCCAATTAAAATGTAAATAATTACTTCCATTATTCACTCCTTGCTGATCGCTTCAAAAATTCTCAATTTTAATTCTTCATTCTCCATATCATCGTCTATAACAGCCTGTATAATCTCTTTCAGAAATTCTTTCTCTATTTTCCCGGCTGCCAAGTGATAACTTATATTCTCCATTTCTCTAATAAAACGAGGAACAACAAATACATATCCATTTATTAAAAGAAAATGAGCACCCAAAGAAATTGCAATACGTTTATTACCATCTACGAAGCAATGGAATCGGTTTGCACCAAAGAAAAGATGAGTCAGCTTATTGATAAATTCAGGATAATAACTATCATTTTGGATATGAACTAAAACACTTTCAAGCTGACCTATATTTAGGACTCCGTCTGAGCCACCACCACTTACTTCAATTGTTTTGCTGTATATCTCAAGGGCAGTTTCAAGAGTAATGTATATATTGGCCACTACTCCCGCTCCTTCAATCTTTTAAACACATCTTTAGCCTCTTCAAGCCGTTCTACTAACTCCTTACTTTTCTCACCGATAAATCGTTCAAATTCTGTTGCTTTAACAGGAGAAATATACTCTTTTAACTGCAAATGAAGAGCATCCCGGAATGCAAGATCCCTACTTGCCATTTTATTTCTGGCACTTTCAATCAGAGGTTTCCAAAGAGCCTGTTTTTCAAATTCATGAAAAAGAACATCCGCCTCAAAAGCAGAAATCCTTTCACCTTTTTTGCTATATGCCTCCTCTAATACTTTTGCAAAACCATACTCATAAGAAGCAATCAGATCCAAAATTTCCGCATAAAAAGTGTCTCTAACCTTATCTTTCTCATGGAGTTTGAGAATCTTGCGATACTCCCTCGAGTTCTCTTTAAAGATACTTACATAGATTTTATCAGTATAAAGCGGATATTTGAATTTTCCCATATCCAAATAATTTTTCAGAGAATCTGTGAACTCTTTACGATAATTTTCTTCTTCAAAATAGGCAATTATAAAGTCTTCATCTCGCTGGTTTACATATTTTGTAGCTCCGCCTGTACGATTGTTAATGGTGTCAATAACAATATCAAGAATAGTCCGGCGTAAAAGTTTTGCTTTATCACTCTCTGTGATAAGCATAGACAGATTTAGAAAGGAACGGAAATCAAAAACAGCCAATCTGGAAGCTTTTTTTATGATACCGAAATCTATTTCGGTATCATTGAGTGTAGAAATAGCTAATTTTATATCCTGTAGATGTTTACCTCGTAAAACCTCGTAACCGTTAGATTTTAGTTCATCCTCGTAATTTGATATATAATTCTCTATTGTTCGAACTGTTACTTCAAAAAAAACAGCGACCTGCTCTTTTAGCAATACATTCTTACCTTCAAAAGGGATACATGTTATGTGTGTGGCCTTCTCAATCTCCTCCAGAGCAAAGGGATTATTTAATATATTCTGTCTTTCGACTCCGGAAACTGTTAAATCTTTTGACATCAACTTTACTCCTAAAGTATTTTTCCAGTAATCATGTGTTAACTGATAACATGGTTATATTTATGTAACTCACCGTAGACTCAATAAGCACAGGGTATTGCTTTGCTTTGCTTTGCTTTGCTTTGCTTTGCTTCTGTTTTGATTTGAAATAGCCAGCAATCACCAAAGTCAAATAAAGAAAATAGGTTATAACCCTCCAGAACTCTCAATAGCAAGAATTATATATTGGGAGATGATATCACGTTCAGAAAGCTCTTTCTTATGTCGAGTAGACATGTGACTTTCTCCTTTTCTTTCATTCATCATATTTATTCCTTTATGAGAAAGCCCATGCCCCTCACAAAACCGGACTTGTAGATTTCTCACATCCGGCTCTTCAATTACACTCACAACACATCTAATATCACAATATTGAATATTACATTCTCATTCCTGTTAAGTTTGTAACACCATTGTTCCTAACAATAACATGCTGATATATAAGTACACAGACATTATGATTAAGTAAATCATCTCAGTGGATAGCATAACATTACTCCATACCTTTGCGCATAATTGCTACCCTCTTCGGTTCCTCAAAAGCTTCTTTCAGGAATGTTTCGGTTCTCCCAAGTTCCAATATAAACAATTCGTTTGCCCGCTACGGACTCAGACCCCGGCACGCCAGATACACTCTTACCATTACGAGTGCACTGATATTGGTTTCCAGAAAATGAACTCCTTGACCCTGTGCAATATGGAATATTTCGAGGCCTCCTGTACTCAGGAGCACAATTCACTTCACGCTTTCGCATTGCGGCTGACAGACTGCCCTTCCCGTGGCTTCGCACGATTCGTTACCTCCTCATACTCACGGTTCAGTTCCGTGCCGGTGGTTAGCCGTTACACGTGCTGGATTGTCCA
>CAZMOX010000147.1:0-2096 GCA_964567895.1 uncultured Spirochaetales bacterium
TGATGTAGTTTTATTGGACTTTTTTTCTCGATATGAGCTATTTGAAAACCCAGATCAGCCAGATCAAGACTTTTCCTTATCTGCGGGATAGCCAGTGCTTCAATAGTTTTATTAAACGTCGTAAAGGCAGAACTCATTTGCTCAACTACCATTGCCATACCAAGACTCACCCCTATGGTATGACTGGATCCCATCGCTCTTACGACATCAACAGGCACCTGATCCAGCACTCCTCCATCAACAAGGTGATATCCATTAATTTCCACAGGTTGGAACACGCCCGGTACAGCTGAACTGGCCCGCACTGCCAAACCTATATCATCAATATCCGAGATTATCTCTGTAGTAAAGCCGTTTCTGAATGCATCAGGCAATGGCAGGAAATCATACAGTTCTTTCATATTTTTCTTTAAATTTTCTGCAGCCCTTTTAGAGGTAAATATTACACGGACTCTTTTATCAATATCTGAAGCTGTTACAGCTAGATCAATGGGTAAATCATTAAAACCTCTTCCGTGAAGAAGAGTATTCATGGTATCGGCAAGCGCTGCATTTGAAAGCAGCCCACCCTCTCTCCGTAACTTCAGAACATGCTTTGTGGTGTCTGAAATGCTTATTACATGTTGAAACCAGCCAAAATCGCCGGCACTCTTTTCAAGTATCTGCTGAGGAATTTGTGCAGCATAACATGCCGCAATAAGTGCTCCTGCAGATGTTCCGGCGGCAACTACAGGTAAATTCTCTGCACTCTCCCGCAAAGCCCTTAATACACCAATATGTGCATAACCTCTTGCTCCGCCGCCGCCGAGCGCCAGGCCAACCATTGGATAATTATCAATTTCACACATTTTTATATTTCATCCAATAGATATAATTTGTTGACTGAATCAATTACGAATTTCTGTTTTGCATTAATTCGATCAAACAATTCTTTCTGTTTTCCCTTGATTTCTGCATTATATTTAGATTCAATCAGTATGTGATCCGATGTAAAGAAATCTATTTCGTATCCATCTTCATATAAATAATAGACGTCTTTATTATTTCGTAATTTTAAATAAATATAATTTTCAAAATAACTACCTAGATCTCTTTCTCCCATAAAAAGATGTTTTATGCCAAGATCACAAGCATATATTTTCTTGGAAGATAATATTCTCTCATTAGTTTTACCCCATCTGGATAATAGGTGAACCAGAAAAGTTTCTTCAAAATAATATAAGTATCGTCTTGAAGTATCAGGTGATATCTTTAATATATTAGCTATTTTATTAATACTTAACTGTTTTCCGCTTCTCTCCATTAACAGGGTATAATAATCACGCATCATTTGGTGATTTTTTAATCCTCGAAAAGCTATAATATCTTTTTGGATAATATCATCCACCAGATTCATCAAATATTCTCTACTCGGATTTATAATATTTTCCGGTAACCCGCCCTCTCTCATATAATCCCGAAAATATGAATCGTTTAAGACTTTGTCGCGTTGCTTCACTTCGATATTCTTAAATATTTTATATTCTTCAAAATCTAATGGTTTAACTTCCAATGTTATAGATCGTCCGGTTAAATATGCTTTTTTATCTTTTAATAATGAACTTGAAGAAGATGCAGCAAATATTTTAATATGTAATTTGTCATATAAGTTTTTTAGTTGTTGATGATATTCACTTTGAAATGTAATTTCATCAAAGAATACGAAAATTTTATCTTCAAATTTTATCCGATGGATTTTTTTATATTCTTCGATTATCTCAAAGAGGTTTTTGTCTTTAAGAAGATAATCATCAACACTAACATACAGTATATTTTTTTTATGTATATTCTTATCAAGGAGATGCTTAATAATGATTTTCATCAATGTTGTTTTACCAACACGTCTTAAACCTGTTAAAAATATTATATGTTTGTTTTCAATATTTTCTTTGAGAATATTCACATATCTCTTACGAATAATGATATTTTTCAGATTGAAATCGTTTTCCCACCAGGGGTTATATTGAAATAGTAAATCTTCCATACTACATATTATACGATGGTAACGTATAATATGCAATACTATTATACGTTACCATGGAGCGATAATTAATTGA
>CAZMOX010000147.1:2196-5440 GCA_964567895.1 uncultured Spirochaetales bacterium
CTATAAGATCCGCCTGCTTTAACACTAATAGAACTCGTTGAAAGAGAGACTTTAGCATAAGTAGTGAAATTAGGTGCCAACATATAATATACGTCTCCGGTTAAAGTCACCGAAAAGGTGGTTGCTGTGCCCACATTCAATCCGGCATTCAGCCCTGCTTCAGCCCACCAATGATAATCATCAGGGAAATATACAAGATTTCCCAACAGATTTAAGTTTGCAGCAAAGGCTCCACCAGTAAATCCTGCTGACAGAGATCCATTGGCCCGGTAGTAGAGCATATCATCAACAAAATATCCGCTTATCGCTCCTGACATTCCTACATCACCGCTGATACTGAAAGGTGTGGTCCAACCGGTATTGAGTTCGGGTTCGATAGAAAGATATAGCATTGCCTCCATACCGCTCATAAGTCCTCTATAACGATTAAGTTCAAATGCATACTCCTGGCTATCTGCAACATAAATCACATCCAGTACTCTATTGGGAATACCCATAGCTTCGGCAACTCTGCTCCAATACTCTTTGAAAAGTTCAGCGTCATTATTACTGAATCTATTGAGAATAGCTGCTGCCTGATTGAATATCTCTGCAACTGCACGTACTTTTTCTTCTGTGGGAACAACTCCCAGATAATTCATTATTAATTCAGCCCGGAGAATATTAAATATACTATATTCCCGTCCTAATCCTACTCCAAAACGAGGGATTACATTAAATTGAAAATTACTACCCGTTGAAGTTGATGTAAAACTTATATTTCCAGTACCACCAACGGCAAAAAATCCGGGCATGGAGCTAACATCCAGACCATATAGTCTGTAGACTACACTTTGATTTGTTCCCAGGGAAATTCTTGTTTGTGTAGTCCCTATGCGAAATGCAGCATTCACATCATACAGCAAAAATGAATCCTGATTCTGATTTAAACTATAATAATCAGCTTCAACACCAATATTTGCGGTCAAAGTTCCACCCAAGGGTAAAGATACTGATAAAACATCCGGAAGATCCCCTGAAACCCCTAGTTCTTCCCTCTGCACAGGAACAACCATATCATAGAGGTTCTCCATTCCGATTCCGGTAATGTCAAAAGTTTTAAAATTTCTAACTTTTAACCTACCTTTTTTATTTCTCCCATTTCCGAAATTACTGCTATAATCTCATTATGGAAGTATATATTTATGACCAATAAAATTAGTCGTTTCATTATTTGGCTGTGTTCAAAATTCACCAAATCAGAACTTGAACAACTCGTTTTGGAACTCTCTGATGTCTTGAAAAACAAAAATCCGGAATTAAAACCGAAAGATGATTTCAAGGAACAACATCCTAATTACCGCAACTTCAGTGTGGATCCAAATCCCCCTAAAGTGGTAAAAAAAAATCCAACCGACGACTTCAAACTGATTATCGCCAAAAAAGAAGCAACGGAAAATAAAACTATTGAGCCGATAAAATCTCGTTCAAACGATCTTATTGTTCCTGATCATCTCACGTGTCCATCCTGTAATGCTCCTCACCAGTATCTCTATTTTAACAATGGAAAAAGACGTTCACAGCTCAAATGTAAAGTTTGTAAAGCAACCTTTAATCCAGAGAGAGATCTTACTCGCAAGACTGCCGTTTTTAAATGTCCCTATTGCAACTCTGCTCTCTATTTCTGGAAGCAAACTGCTGAAGTTACCATTCATAAATGTGGAAACGACCACTGTCCTCAGTACCTAAAAGCACTAAAAAAACTCAATGCGAAAGAAAGAAAACTCCTTAAAACTCACAGCTCACAATTTAAGCTTCGGTATCAATATCGTGATTACCACTTCACTTTAGATGATTTAGAACACGCTTCACCAAACCCGCCAAAGATAAATCTAAAGAAAATCCATAATTCTCAAACTATTCTTGGCCTAATCCTCACTTTTTATGTCTCTTTCGCCAATAGTGCCAGAAAAACCGCTCTTATATTGAACATGGTCTTTGGTATCCACATTTCACATCAAACGGTACTCAATTACGCTGAAGCAGCTTCCCATTATGCTCATGCGTTCAATCTCAAGCACAAAGGTGCTGTAGATGACATCCAGGCTGGGGATGAAACCTACGTTAAAATTAAGGGAAAATACCAGTATCTCTTTTTCTTCATTTCAGCAGAAAAACGTTCCATTACTTCCTATCATCTCGCTGATACCAGAGGAACCTTGCCCTCTACCACCGCTATGGTTGAAGCGCTGCGTACTGTGAAAGAAGATCAAACTGCTACCCTTATTTCTGACGGCAACCCTTCCTATCCTGCAGGAATCCATTTCATCAATTTGAAGCTGCCTCAGAACCAGAAAGTGCTCCATAAAAAAGTTATTGGTCTTCAGAACCTTGATGCTGAATCCGAAAAGTTCAGACGTTCAAACAGATCGTTGAACGTCTGAACAGAACCTATAAATATCATGTAAGACCCGCTAATGGTTTCAATTCCGTCAATGGTGCTTTTGCTTTAACCACCTTGTTTGTCTCGTTCTATAACTTTCTTAGACCTCATTCTTCCTTACACTACCAGCCACCAATTATTCTTCCCCTGTTTGCTCATTACCAATCCATTCAGGATAAATGGATTTTGCTTTTATCTTCCGCCTTCTCTTAACTTTCAAAAATCTTTCTGCGATAGTTTCATACGGTTTTCATAAAACTTTTGACACTATCCCGATTCCTGCGACTTGTGATGTAATCAAAATAAAAGACACCAAGATTAACACTACTACTTTTTTCATTCTCTCCCCCTGAATAATTTTTTCAACCTAAAACAAGTTATTTTATATATAACAACTAATCTTAAGAACTGTTACATAACTTATTTTACACATTTATTGGTGTGTGAACAATAAATTATAGGAAAATTTTACTACTTAACAATTTTCGTAAAGAATTATACTTTTTTTTCATGTTTTTCTCATAATTTCACCCCTTTTACAGGAAATATGCTTTAAAAATCGCTTTTTTTTACTACTATTCCTCTTGCTTTATTTACTCTTCGATGGTATTTTAACCTTGATTAATTAAAAAAAGTGAGGAAAAAGAAAATGAAAAAAAGTTTTACAAAAAAAATCTTAGTCTTATTGGTTATTATGGTTATGGCTGGCGGAGCCATTTTCGCTTTAGACGATAATGTAATAATTACAGGTACCGTTGCTGAGACAGCCACGACAAACGCATGAACGGCAGTTAATTATATACAGAACAATAAATAACTGCT
>CAZMOX010000148.1:0-5329 GCA_964567895.1 uncultured Spirochaetales bacterium
AGACTTATTGTTTTTAATTGTTTTCATCTCTCCTTTGAAATCTTTTTCACTAAACATAAATGAACCTAGTGAAACAAGAATTGTGAGAGCAAAAAAACCCCATGCTAATATTAATAGAGGGCGGTTAGAACAAGATTTCAGATCACCCACAATATCCGTGATAAAAGCAAATGATATTCCAAATATTCCTGCAGAAAACTTAATTAAATAGCCGTCTAATCTATCTCTTTGATTATTCATTCCATCGATGTACTGTTCACGTGTATCAATATAAGTATTGTATTCAATGTCATTGTCATTTATTGGTTCATTCATTTTTCAGTTTCTCCCAAAATAGTAGTTTATTTCTTTTTTGAGTTTTTGGATTCATTATTATTTTTTGTAGATTGTGGATTTAGTTGATTTTTCTTTTCTGAAGGGGAAACAGGTGTTCTCGAAAAATTGCCATCGACAATTTCTTCATGTTTCTTTTTTTTAGACATAAATTTTCCTTAATATATTATTTGAAATCAATATTCGGGTAATAAGTGGTTAATGACTCATGTGGAAGCCAAGATTTTGGTAAATCCTTGATAAAATTATATTTATTTATTAAAATTCCCATCTCAGGATATTCAATGCCATTAAAAAAAAGTAAATATAACTCTGCTAGAGATAATTCTGTTTGGATTAATTTTATATACTCTTTTTTATTTTCTGAACTACTAGAAATATTATTTTCATCAATGATATATAGACAATGGAAAACATGCCGAAAATAATGGCTTAGACTATTATCATAGATTTTACTTTTATATTTATATAATTCTTCATGTGTTTCTTGAAATAAAGCCTCTATGTTAGTTGCTTCTTTAAAAATGGTAATATATTTATACCAGTCATAATCTTCCCTCCATGACCTGGTAATGGATTTGTCAAGTTGGACAGCATTATATTTATTTATAAATGTTGCATAATAGGATCTTAAATCAGATACCATTGCATCTATGGCACCTCTACCCTTTATATTATTAAAAAAAATAGATTCTAAGCTCATTTGTTGTCTTTCAAGCATAGCCCAAAATGAATTTTGAAATGTTTGTATTGCTAAATTATCATTTTGCTCCTGAAGAGCTTTTTTTTGACCTTCCATTTCATCAATCTGAAGTTTGTTTTGTTCTCTTTGTAGTTGTAACTCCTGCCTTTGAAGTAATAAAGTAATTATTAATCCAATAAAGCTTGCTCCAGCAAATAAAGGACCTAACATGCCTCCTATATAATCACCTAACTTAGCCCAATCAGAAACATCCTGAGAGATTGAGTTTTTTTGAAAAAAATAAATATAAAAGCCAATAACTAAAGATGAGGCTACAATTAGGAACCAAATGACTCGTTTAATAAATATAGGCAAGATTTTATATGTTATTGGATTTTCTTCTTTTTCTGTCGTTTCAGGTTTCATCTTTTTATTTTCTATTCATCTCAAGACTAATTAAATCATCATAAACCCTTCTATATGCTATTACCCAATAAACTGCAGCAACAATATCTATTACTACCCAGACCGTGCTATTAAATTTGAATGGAATCAAAACATTGAAGATTACAGCCATGGCAGCATATCCAATCATATACCTTGTTTCACTATATCCATAGGAAATTAATAAGAGGATCAAAGAGCCGGACATAATTATTGTTTTGAGGATAATGTGGAAATCATAATTTCCCTGGTGAAAGGGAGCGTAAAAAAGTAGGGTAGCTGGGAGGAGGATTAAGATTGCCAGTATGATTCTGAATGGAGTGTTCACCATCAGTTCAAGAATGTGATAACTTATCATTTGTCATAGCACCTTATAATGAATTAGAATTGTAAAGACAAAGCCTACAATGGAAACAAGTAATGCTCCAGTTGCAAACCATGTGGCGGTTTTTGAAGACTTCCTGGCTTCTTTAAGTTCACGGTATTCAAGCAATTGGAAGCATTCATCTTTTGTGATTTTGAACGACTCAACATCCTTACCTTTATATGACAAACGTGAGTTTCTATAAAAAATCACTCCACCCCTAGCAAGTTGGCCAACAAAATCTTGAGTAGCTTTACTTAACTCTACAGAACTATAAAGTTCCTTAAGTGAAAAAGTATCCTGCTGATCCGCATATTTCAGGATCTCAATATATTTATCTGTCAGAGTTAGTTTTTTTTTCAATTGAGCTCTCCTTTTGGGGGTTTGATTTCTCAATACTCATCTCAGAGGATGTAATAAATTTAATGAAAATTCTTTATATTTTTTTCAAAAACTTCTTTATATCCAGAATTATCATCAATATTAAATCTGTAATTTGTTGAAGCATTTTTACTTTCTTCTATGAAGACTTTTATTAATTTACTATTAAGAAGTACTTTTTGGAAATCTTCAGTATTATTTGGATTAATATAGAGTCTATCAGAGTAATTTGTTGCTTTTAAATAGGATATATTATTCTTATCATCTTTGATTGTGATTTTATATTTTGTGCTTGAGGATGTGTTTACTGGATGATTTCCATTGTACTCAGATAGCATAATAAATATACCTCTTTGGTCTATTAAAAAGACTACTCCTAAAGCAGAATTAGTAGTTGCCGAATTGCTAAAAACTCCTTCTATATAAGTTGTCATATAAGGATCATCTGTTTCATCTCCAAAACTATCTACATAATTTAAAATTTCCCAAATACAATTGTTGACTGGGTTATCATTTTCCAATTCATTATTTATAAACTCATATGTTCCATCAGTATTTAAAAGAATTTGACGTCCATCAGTAATAGTAACAATTTCTCCAGCAAAAAGAATTGTGGAAATAAATAAAAAAAGGAATGAGATAATCGTAAAATTTTTCATAAGAGCGCTCCTGTTGTGTTTTGGATCACTCATTACTCATCAATAAATACCTTTACTATATTTCTCCGGCAGCTCAACTGCTACAAGTTCATCAGGCTTGTGTTCAGCTGCAGGTAATGGTTGGAAGATCTGCACTGATGCTTTTACCTTCCCACCTATTCCATTCGTATCAACTATTACAAAATACCGGTCGTTCTCTGGGATTCGAAACCTCAAAGGAGATTTCCTGGCTATTCCTCTCCAGTAATTAAAACTCCGGCCTAACCGGTACCGGTGGAAATTTTTTGTATCTACCAATCGGATAGATGCAGGTCCAGAAATAATTACTTCTATAATAAGCCCTTTTGCACCTTCTCCTAGGTGGTGTTTATAGTAGCTCATTAAATTGCGCTAACCACTATTCTCAAATAAATCATTAAGGTTTTTTCCATTTTTCTCTGAGCATCATCAGTGAGACTCATTGCACTCCTTAAACTGTCAGATGACGTTTCTACCGACTTTGTTCCATCCGCAAAACTTAACAATGAGCTGAACCATTTTAGTGAGGAACTATTTACTCGAAATCATCTTATATTTATCTTAATATGGCATAGTGATTAACGCAACTGTAATCCTATTCATTTTGATTCTGCAATTGTGGGGAATTTACTTTGCAACTTGTCCAATTTCATTATGCAACAAAAAATTAATCAGATAATTGGTGTTTTAAAATCTCTTCTTACTACCCTATTATAAATTTTCAGCCATTCAAAATCGATAAAACGTTATAAAATTTAATCGTTAGAGAGAGAATTTTTATTTGATATACAATATAAATTTACAGACCGAATCATGGTCATGACCACAGCTTAAATTTGTGACCAAAACAGTGTACTCTTGCATAAAGAACGCTAGGGAATGAAATTGACTTAATGGCATACCCACGATTATGTAGAATACCCATCAATCATAATTCAGCTTCTCCACGATGTACATCGGAGAAACGTAAACAATCTCGTAATCAGTATGATTAGGAAAATCCAGTGACAGGGCAATCTTATAGTCTGCAGTGTTACCTCTTGATTTTGCAATATGGTCACTCTCAAAGACGTATGGATCAACAATACATTTTCCATCTTTGTAGATTCCTGCTTCGTATGCTCTTCTTGCTTTTATATTCATTTCTCAACCTCTGTTTTGATTGTAAACAGGGATAAGAATACTTGTAAATAGCTGATTTTTAAGTTGGTGTCATCTGGCTATATTATGATAAGAGAAAAATTTTTGTTTTTTATATATTGTTATTCCGTTCCGAAACGTGACTGTGACCTCTCAACCACCGGAACTGTGTCACCTTTTTGGGTTCAGATCAGTCTATTTGAGCTTTCGTGCTATTCAAGAGCTAGTGAGTACAGTACAGCCAAGTAAAAGTGATTTCCCTAAAGGATTCAGTACACTATTACTCAGTCAAGTAAATGATTTGGAAAAGGTTATAGAAGGAATTCAATTGATGCCAAAACTCGAATAGGATTTTTTGTTTGATAAATAGTATATAAGAAAGATTCCCCAGACAAGGCATTTACTAAGTCTGATTCTTAGCCAGTAAAAAACATCTCCTACGCATTTGTTATGTGTTTTTATAATTCAACTTCTTTGGCACCACCCATGTCATCCAATACTTTTCTAATATAGTTTTCCAGTTCCTTTTGAATTACAATCGACCAGCCTGAAAACGCAAGATTCATACCACCTGTCACAACAAGCCAGGCGGCATTACTTATTACGTTAGTTTTCCAACTCCCTTGTCTTACTTCAACATGTGTTTCTTCGTTCAAAGTGCATATACTCACTTCAATTGCACGGTCTGCTCCAACAAATGAACGTAAACCACTACTTTTTCGGGCTTTTATCGCATATGCTCCGTCCTGTTCAATAGCTTTTGTTTCAAAGTTTCTTTTGTCAAACCAATTCTTGATTTGTTTTGCGACTTCACGATTATCGAGTTTTTTATGTAGAACAATTGTTGCCATCTTGACCTCCTTTTCCATTTTCACATAACGACTCAAATGAGCTGCAATGCGTATGGTGGCGTATATTTTTACTCCCATTGGGATTTCTTTTCGAATGAAAAACATTTTCTTCAGATATTCAACATTGTCTTTGGATAATTTCAGTTCTAAAGATGACTATAACATGATTTATTTACCCCTTCTGTTTAATAAGGGCACTGAATTTATTATTGCTTTCTATGGATTTGCATATAATCCCTGTTAAGTTAATTTCTTTCTGTATAACTCATGATATAGCTTAGTTCTCTTTCCTGTATCATTTTCAGATTGATTCTTTTGTTTTTAAATGACTCAAGATAATCACCATGAAAGCTATCCATATAACATAGTATATCATAGATTGTCCCAAGACTCCGGTACCGGGCACGACAATCGCATGAAAAAAGAATTGACAAAAGAGTTGATAGGTGATCTCCAT
>CAZMOX010000149.1:0-5317 GCA_964567895.1 uncultured Spirochaetales bacterium
CATCGAAAGTTCTTCGATGAAAAGGAAGATCTCCTTCTTTCTGATCTCATACACGATTCCGGTTCCCTGCCATTGCGGGTTCTGAAGAAGATATACTAGCTTCCAATGTTTGTTGGAAGCTCTCTCTATCCTCTGCATCTGTTTTGCCTGTTCAAAGGCTATACTAGCCCGTTCCAGGATCTCATCAGTATCAAGAAGCGTCTCTTTCTTCAAGTAGGCCCTCAATTGCTGATGAGCAAGAAGGTCAAGATAACGTCGTAGGGGGCTAGTGACCCTACTATAGGCGTCAACTCCCAATCCTGAATGGACATCCGGTGATACCCGCAGAGCACTAGGTTTGAACTTTCTTCGTAATTTAAACATCTCGGTGATTCCTGTAGTATTTTCGATATCACCATCCGGCGGCATCTGTACAGTGAAGGGGAATGGGATCTCATGTTCGATAGCGAACCTTGCCGCAGCTTCTCCTGCCATGATCATAGAGTTACCCACAAGATCTCTAGAGGGGTGAGCAACCAATGGTATCACTGATATCTTCCCATCAATGATTTGAATCTTCACTTCTGGAATATTCAGTTCGATAGCACCTGATGACCTCCTTTTATTTCTATTGCGTTCTACAAGAACCGCTATCTGAGCAAGGTCTCCCTGGTCTATCTGTTGTTGTGCCTCTTTATAGGTAAGTCGTGTGACCTTCACCTTTGAAAGACACACTTGGGTATCGGTAATATTCCCATCCTCATCGAGCACCAGGCCAAATGAGAATGCCGGTGATTCTTCATGCAATCCCAATCCGAAGAAGGAGGCCGCATCAGGATGAAGCATCGTCCTAACGCCTGTTGGGAGATAGAGATTGGCTCCAGCCTCTCGTGCGGCCAGGTCTGAACTACTGTCAGAACTGACTGCTGATGAGACATCTGCAACATGGATCCACAGACGATTTCCATCGATACTGATCGCATCATCCGGATCAGTGCTACCCTCATCATCGATAGCATACGCTGCTAGATGGGTCAGATCTATTCTTTCATCTTCATCTGCTATGCTGATCACTGGATACTCGATATCTTGTGATAATCCCATTCTTGCTGGGTAGGGATCATTGAACTCATCCCAGATATGGAGCTTCAGGAGCAGCGCATGGGCATGCTCTGGGTCTTCAGTTATCTTCAACTCTTTTAGTAACCGACTTTTTGAGCTCTTCCCATTCGCTACATTCTCTACATCGAAGAATCGCTCATGGTCATCAGGTTCGATAGTACCTTTCCTCACCCTGCTGACAAAGGCTTCCCAGGTTGCCTGTTTCTGAGCCTTCTCTTCTCGCTCTTTCAAGATCGACTCTCTTACTCCAGAGTCTACGATCGAGATATCCCAAGGGGTTCCTGAAATATAGAGTCCATCTTCTAGAAGGTTATAGACTGCCCAAGCTGTTTGGGGAGTATATTCACCATAGGCTAGCTCCGCGAACTCTTCGATGTCAGTTACCTCTTCCAGCAGCTCACATACCTCATCGAGATCCTCTACAGGAGTCACTTCAGATGACAACGCACCTAGTGACTGTATAGGACCGATGTGGAGCAGGATGATATCTTTGGCTCTTACCTGTACGGTCTTCGCACTATTGAGATCAAGATGTATCTTTGCATCGATCTTGACGACTTTGGCCGGTTTCTTCTTATATAAAACTAAACTTCCTGCTGCGCAGGTTCTTTCTTCTTGCATAGTCTCAAGTCTACCATGATTTAGTTAAGAACGAAAAGTAAGCGTCTATTGCGGAACTGGGTACGATTTCCACAAAAGTGCATATTTTCGGGGAATGGGGGAATGGTAAATTAATCGAGTTGAACAATTATACTGTTTTCCTTCTGCACGAAAAACCACAGTGGAGCTTCTTTCATGCTCAAATTCCAACTTGTAAATCGTGCATGACACCGAAATTAAAGATATACCTTGCATAAAACTCCATATACTTAAAGATATTCCTTGTATAAATCTACATGTCATAGTTTTGTTAATAATAAATATACTAAAAAGGTGATCTCAGAATAGTATGAAAAGAACGATAGAAGAAAAACTGATACAATGGGCACAGAAAAAAGAGAGAAAACCACTGCTTCTCAAAGGCGCACGGCAGGTTGGTAAAACTTATATACTTAGGGAATTTGGTAAGAGTTATTTTTCAAAAGTACATTATTTTGACCTTGAAGAGGAAAAACATCTGCTGGAACCAATTTTTACCGAGAGCTCTCTTAATCCGAAGACCATTATAGATAAGCTGAGTTTTATAAGCGGTAAAATAATAGACAAAGAAAGTGATTTGCTTATTCTGGACGAAATACAATCAATTCCCAGGGCTATTACTTCGTTAAAGTACTTTAGACAGGATATGGGAAAACTGGCAGTTGCGGCTGCCGGCTCAAATCTTGGGGTAATTTTAGGGGAAATAGAATCTTTATATCTTTACCCAATGAATTTTGAAGAATTTCTTGGAGGGATCAATGAGAAAATGGCTCTTGATTTTCTGAAGGAATTTCGTGGGGAAACAATTGATCCTGTATATCACACACATTTGTTTGAATTGCTTAAAGTGTATTTCATTACCGGAGGACTGCCGGAAGTTATCCTAGAATATGCAAAAGAAAAGGAGACTCCGCTTCTGGCTTTTAGGAATGTCCGCAGACTGCAGAATGAGCTTCTTCTCAATTATCGAAATGATTTTGGGAAATATCCTGGGAATGCTAATGCAAGACATATTGAACGGATTTTTACATCAGTTCCTGTACAACTTTCACGAATGCAGGATGGGACTTCAAAGAAATTCAAGTTTAAGGATGTCATATCTAAAGGTTATAGAAGTTATGAAGACCTGGCTGATCCCATATGTTGGCTTGAAAAAGCAGGATTGGTAATGAAAGTGAATATATGCGAACATCCGGCAATTCCAGTAAACGGGAATACCCTAGAGAATTTTTTTAAATTATTTCTTTTTGATGTCGGGATTTTAGGGGCTATGGTGAAAATACCGCCGGAAACTATTATCCAGTATAACTATGGAACATATAAGGGCTATTTTGCGGAAAATTTCATCCTACAAGAATTAGTTTCCTATGGGTTTACTGATATTGCGACTTGGATCGGAAGAACTTCAGAGATTGAATTTATCCTGCAGGCAGGCAATGCATTAGTGCCTATTGAGGTGAAAGCGGGAGTTAATACGAAAGCTAAAAGTTTGGCTGCATATATAAGTAAATATCATCCGGAAATGTCATATAAATTTACAGGAAACAGATACGGGATTGACCAGCGTAACAGGATAGTCAATTATCCTTTGTATATGGTATCAAAATTGCTGGATCCGGTACGATTCTGAATAAAGAACAATAAAAGTATAAGATCGGATAAGTTTGATCCAGTGACAGAATCCAGATTATTTACAGTAATTATAGAGAAAGAAAGAATATTAATTCTAAATTGATAAATTATCTTTAATCAACTATACTAATATCAATATGAACAAATTACCGGAAGATATACAGCAGGATATTGCAATTGCAAAATTGATACTCTTTAAATATGGGTGCAAGGAAATGTACCTTTTTGGTTCATTGGTCGATGGTACCTTTACAGAACACTCTGATATAGATATTGCTGTAATTGGCATACGTAAAGCAGATTTTTTTAAAGTGTACGGTGAACTTCTCCATGAAACCCATAGATCCATTGACTTAATCTGTCTGGATTTTGATACAGATTTCAGTAAGCAGCTGAAGGAAACTGGAAAATTTAAACAAGTTGCATGATTCTTTACAGATTAAAATCACGTTTGAATATGCTCAAATTGAAAAAGAGCTGCAAATCATCAAAATGCTTAAACAAATTTTAATCAGTGGTAATATGGACGGAATACAGTTGAGAGCAGCCGCCAGTTCTCTTCATTCAATTTATAATGGTGTGGAGAAAGTATTACTGATGAAGTTAAAATATCAGGGTATAACAATTATATCTGATGGTAACTGGTATGCTTCTTTGTTACAAAAAGCTACTAAAAATAGCATTATTTCTCCGGTACTGGAGATGGAATTAAAAGAGTTGATGGGGTTCAGGCATTTTTATCGGCATTCATATGGTTTCATGTTGGATAAAGATTTATTACAGCCCTTAATTTTACAGGTTAACGCAGTATTTGATCGATTCATTAATGAGATAGGGTAGCTGGCACCGGATGCAAGAAAATACAAGTTTAATTATTTTGGTTCTTTTTTTTTGTCTTCTTTTTATTATCTGATATCCTGATATTAGAATAATTGGATTATGACAGAATGAATGCGCATTATTTATTGTTGGAATATACAAGAAGGTTGGGTGTTTTGATTATTCATGCCAGATACAGCCATAGCTGTTTTTCAATTACAGATTTTGATTGTCGTGATTTTTATCAGGTACTCCACACGCTTCTTTTTCAGCCCAATGGTAAATTCTTTCAGCTAACTCTATTGCTTTTTTATATTCATCTTCGCCAATTTCCACATAGTCACCGGGATAACGAGTTTGAACAGCATAATCTGAAAGTTCTCCCACTTGTCGGATTTCGTTGGGCACTTCCATATATTTTTCCAGTTTTGCAATGAGAACCCCGAAAGAATGAGTTTTAGTGAGCTCTTCATTATGTACTACTAATAATGCTTTCAGAGATTTCTCAGCGCATTGTTGAGCTTCAAAACATAAATCTTCATATGCAATATCATAATTTTTAGGGATTTTCGCTATTTTTAGATTGCTTTTCGCCCTGTAGAGCCATATTTTATAATCCTCACCCATAGAGGACAACTCCTTCTTCATGTGCCTTTTTGTAAATCATATAGTTTTTATCCAGATTTTTTTCCCATTTGCTGAAACTGCAGGCAATTAAATCAACAGAAACCCCAATACTCTTTTCACATAAAGCTCGATATATTGGGCGGGTAACATCTCTTTCGTTTTCAATATTGTGCTTTAATAGTAAAAAATCATAATCACTACTTTCATTCTGAGTCCCCTTTGCCTGAGAGCCAAAAAGAATTATTTTATCCGGATGAGCTTCCTGTATAATGATTGAAAGTATTTGATTTACAATTTTTCCGTCCATAGATGTTAATATACTTCAAATATAGTATTTTTACAAATATATTCTGATGCCCTAGACTGCGGTGCCAGGTAATTTTTCAAGTTGTGGCAGATGAAAAAGTTTTTTACAGTTTTTACATAAACTTATCAATAATTGAATATTGCGGTACCGGGAACATTTTCCACAAAAGAGCACATTTTCTGGGGGAGTGGG
>CAZMOX010000150.1:0-5296 GCA_964567895.1 uncultured Spirochaetales bacterium
GGAAATGAATACATATGATTTCACTACTTTCTCACCATTGATTTTTTTAAACGAATATCGTAAAGCTCTGATGCTTTTTCAAGAAGCTGGCAAAACAGCACAATCGTCTCCTCCAGAATATTCTCCTGTGTATAGGGTGTTTCTGTTTTTACTTTTTCAGAGGTACCATTTACTTTACTCATTCGATATTCTCTCATAATACCGCAAACAACACAATATATTTGCAAGCAGTAGAAACACCCTAAAAATCTCTTTAAAACAGCATTATTCTTGACTTTAATGAGGGTATACAACATAATTTAATCAAGTTTTTTATAAAAAGTATACACATTTCCTAATTGGGATTATTATGCATAAATTTTTATTATTAGTACTGGTAGTTACTGTCGTTCTTTTTTTCGGATGCACCCCACAGGAATCCCCGGAAAAACAACCGGTTACTTTTTCGGTTTTATACAATGATGTAAGTTCAGCCCCGTTTCAAAAGGACTGGCTTATATTGAAGGAGTACGAAAAGCTGAAAGGAGTAATATTAAACGTGCAGCTCGGAGATAATAATAATTACGAACGGTCAATTATTCAGAGCCTCGAGTCAGGAGATGCCCCGGACATTATTCTGAAAGTCTGGCCGGATACCATAAAACAATTTGCAAACAATGGCAGCCTGCTGGCCTTAAGTGATTATGAGAGCAGCATGCCCTATTTTACCGCATATATCGAAGAACACAATTTACAGGATGAATTAGATACATTACGAACGGATAATGGGAAATATTATATTCTTCCTGGCTACCAGCGAAAAATACAGGTTCAGCAATGGATATACAGAGAAGGTGTTTTTAAAAAGCATAATCTTGACACCCCGGAAAACTATGAAGAATTATACAACGCACTGGTACTGTTAAAAGAGATATATCCGGACACCACTCCGCTTACAGCTTGCTGGGGCGGTGCCCACCTGTTTGCCATGATGGGTGCAGGTTATGGGATTCCAGCTGGTTGGAACGGAAACAGATATTATAATGCCGCTGAAGACCGCTGGCAGTTTGCTCCTGCAACTGAAAATTATAGGGAAATGTATAGATTCCTAAATCGCTGCTATGAAGCAGGAGTTCTTGACCCGGATTTTTTTACACAATCAGATGTTGAATACTATGAAAAACTAGGAAACGGCAGCGCTTTCGCCACAGTAACCTGGATAACCTCAGGATTTGAACCCTGGAATAAAAAACTCCTGGAAAATGGTTTTAAGAATGATGAATGGCACGCCCTTCCTGTCCTGGAAAGTACCATCGGTATAAGAGCTCTTCCTGCTGTCGACCCATTTAGAAAGGGGTTGATAATCCCCTCCCCTGTAGTAAATGAATCCTATTTTGAAGACCTGCTTGCTTTTCTTGATTGGGCAGTCTATTCAGAAGAGGGTCGGACTTTAACGATATGGGGGATAGAAGGGCTGACCTACAAAAACACACCAAATGGGAAAGTATTTCTCCCCGATGTTAAAACTTCGAAAAATCCTGAAGGAACTGTTGAGATTGGTAAAGTATATGGATTTGATATGCTATTCAATCTGAATGAGGATGAAGAATTTGAAGACTACAAGAAACCGGCTGCAATTACTACTTTCCTTAAGAAATCCCTTGAGGTTGAAGAGACTGCAGAAATGAGTCCTACACTAGTATTGAATATGCACTCTCTTGAAGTTATTCAACTGATAAACGAGAAAATTCTTCCCTATGCTGCAGCATCCGGCACCAAATTTATTACCGGTGAGCTGTCAATTGATGAGGACTGGAATTTGTATAGCGAAGAGCTTGAAAAAATAGGTTATAAAATAATGGAAATAATCTGGAATGATGCTTGGACTAACATGTAGGGAGAAAATCAGGAGGGGATGAATGATACGAAATGAGTAATTATGCAAAACGAATAAATAGTGACCACCCCATCTCACGCAGAGCCAATTTTCTGGGTTCAAAGACTTTCCTGATTATTCTCATCTGCTGCCTCATAGCCGCGTCACTATTTATATGGAAAATACAAAGTGAAAAACTTGTATCACAACTCTATGCTCAGACAGAATCAAAAGCAGTATCAATTTCACGTAAAGCTGAGATTAGTTATCGCAATATTTATACAGCCTTAACCAGACTTGGCAATAAAGGGGCACCAACTACTATACAATCTGCAGATGAATGGAAAAATAGTGCCGTCTTCTTCCTTGAATCTTTTGCTGGTATTAAAAGTATCACTTGGGTTAATACAGAGATGAAAATCCAACTTGTAGAACCTTTTTACAGCAATACGATCAGTATCGGCCAAAAAATTGTCGACATCTCCCTGAACACATCCGAAGAGTATATTTGGATTCCGGTATTTAATAGTACCAAGTTGGAAGGCTTTGTTAGCGGGATAGTCAACATTGATCTGCTTTTTTCTCCGCTAACAGAAGATCTTAAAAATGACTATATGCTGAAGCTCTCAAAACCGGGAGAAATAGTCTACTCCTTTGGAAGTTGGGAAAACCCGGATGACCGTTATATCATAAATCAGAAAATCACCTTACATGATCCTGAGTATCTGGAACTCACTTTTTCCCCAACAGAGAAGTTCCGACGATCAGTAATGGCTGGAGCCCAAATCACCCTTACTCTCAGCCTGTTGATTTCCTTAATCACTATCTTTGCCATCTATTTTGCGCAAAAAAACTACTCTCTCTCACGATTAAATGTTTACCAATTCCGTGAACTGCTAGAAAAAGTTGAGCTTGCTGCAGCAACCTTGGATAGAGAAGCCCGGATTATTTTCTGTAACGATTACCTGCTAAAAATTACCGGTTATTCGCGAGAACAGATCCTGGGCCAAAATTGGTATACTATTTTCTCACCTGCAACTCCCGAAAGTGAAAGGGAGAATTTTCTGGAGGAACTGAGAAGTGATGATCTTGAGCCCTATGGTGAACTACAGATCCAAACGAAAGCCGGAGATACCCGATATCTTGCAATCAACAATACTATACTCAGGAATACTAAGGGTAATGTGGTGGGAGTAGCCAGCATTGGTGAGGATATTACTGAAAGAAAACGAAATGAAGACGTTCTGCATCTGCAAAGTGAAGCACTAAACGCTGCTGCAAATGCAATAGTTATAACTGATTCATCCGGCATTATTGAGTGGATTAATCCGGCATTCTGTACATTAACGGGCTATGAACAAGAACAGATTATCGGAAAAAAACCACGGGATCTGGTTATGTCCGGGCACCATGATCAAATATTTTATAAAAATCTGTGGAATACATTACTATCCGGTGAAGTGTGGCATGGCGAAATTATCAATAAGCGAAGGGACGGTACTCTCTATACGGAAGAGGAGATCATTACTCCCGTGAGAAACTCACATAATGAAATTAAACATTTCATTGCTATAAAAAGAGACATCTCTCTTCAAAAAAAACTCGAAGCTGACAATAAAAAACTGGCTGAACAATTTTATCAGACACAGAGACTCGATTCAATTGGGAAACTTGCGGGGGGCATTGCCCATGATTTTAACAATCTTTTAGTCCCAATCCTCGGCTATGCTGAAATGGGAATGCTGGAAACAGATCAGGATAATAGTCTTCATACGCATTTTACCCATATTCAGGAGGCAGGAACGCGGGCAGCAAATTTAACCCGGCAAATTCTTGCCTTTAGCCGGCAGCAGGTGCTAGAGCTCCGAACGATCGATCTAAATCAAGTAATTATTGAGTTTCAGAAAATGCTTCAGCGCTTGATTGGAGAAGATATTGAACTCACCACAAAGCTGGAAAAAAATCTTCACATGATAAAAGCCGATAAAAGCCAGCTTGAGCTGGTTTTACTGAATTTCTCATTAAATGCACGTGATGCAATGCCGATTGGTGGCAAACTCATTATTGAATCTGCCAATGTGTCCGTAGAAGAGTCAAAAACTGTAGATTCTCCGGAATTAACTCCAGGTTTATATGTTGTGCTTTCTGTCACCGATACTGGCCATGGTATGGAGACTGAAATACAACAGCATATTTTTGAACCGTTCTTCACCTCTAAACCACGTGACAAAGGGACTGGGTTGGGCTTAGCAACGGTATTTGGTATTGTAAAACAACACAACGGCAGCATTCATGTTACCAGTGAGCCGGACAAGGGAACAACTTTTAAAGTCTATTTTCCTCAGACTGATTCTCCTGCAGTTACCTATAAAACAACCAATCTGGAAAATTATCAACTATCGGGTTCCGAAACAATCCTGGTTGTTGAAGATGATATCGATGTTCGACAATTAGTCTATGAAACCCTGCATAGTCAGGGATACAATGTGCTGGTTGCAGAAGAACCTGCCGAAGGGCTTGTTCAGGTTAATATGTTTCAGGAAAAAATCCATCTACTACTGACTGATGTAATAATGCCGAAAATGAGTGGTCCGGAGTTATACAAACAGCTGGTTATTATCCGTCCTGACCTAAAGGTTCTCTACATGTCCGGCTACACCGACAATAAGATTCTTCAGGAAGATGTCTTGAAAAAAAACGTAGCTTATCTGCAAAAGCCTTTTTCCATCGAGGGGTTTCTTAAAAAAGTTCGTTTAACTTTAAATTCCTGAAGCCCATCTCTATAAAGTAGAGGGATAAAGCATTCCTTCTATTATCGAATTATCTCTTGTAGCTTTAACTTTTCGATTACGTTACATAAGGCCTACTCACAATCAGTGAACCACTTTTACCGTTTTAAGAAATGTTAGTTCATTACAACGAGGACAAGTAAAACTACCCATTGCACGAACTGTACACTCCAATCCGTAGTACTTATCACACTTCGGACAATAAAATATTTTTCCTGTAATTGGTTTCCCGCATACTGAACATATTCTTACCTCAACCTCGTTGCTGGAAGCAACCTCATGCTGATAATTCCTTGATGTGTGCCCTAAGTATCGATATACTTTTTTCTTAAATAATTTCATACAATTCTCTAATTCACTTTTTTGAGTTTAAGTACATTTAATTTTAACAATCATTTTTTAAATACCACTATGAAAATTAAAGTAAATCTACTGCAGCTAACTATTAGTAGTGAACTAAAGAATACAAAACAATAGACCAAAGCACAAGATGTTAACGGCAGGTTGCAGAGAAATTTGTTATTTAACCGCACTTTTACATTGATGTTTCATCGGTATTATCACGAAAGCAGGAGCTGCTGCAGATAGTTTGCTGCTGCAGCAATATCATCAGCAGGATTCTTTCCAACTTCTCTTTCAATAGTGAGAAATC
>CAZMOX010000151.1:0-5242 GCA_964567895.1 uncultured Spirochaetales bacterium
ACTATCGACAACAAGAAGGTCAACATTTGCATTGACAAGTGCCTGAGCACGTTCAAGTTCAGATTCTCCTCCAGAACTTAAAGCCGCCCCTACCCGGAGCCTCCCGGTTGAATCTGTACAGCTATTGGGATAATCCCGTGCTTTTATAATATCCTTGAAAGTTATCAGACCCACCAGGATTCCCTGAGTGTTAACAATAGGTAATTTCTCAATTCTATATGTATGCAGCAATTTACTGGCTTCTTCCAAACTAGTGCCAGGAGCTGCTGTAATTAGATTATCTTTGGTCATTGCCTTTGCAAGCGGCATAGAGAAATCTGTATGAAACCTAAGGTCTCTGTTTGTAAGAATTCCAGCTAATTTTCCTGCATCATCAACTACCGGAATACCGGAAATATGATATCGTTCCATGAGATTAACAGCATCCTGGACGGTATTATCAGGCTTCAGAGAGATAGGAGCAGTTATTACACCTGACTGGGAACGTTTGACTTTATCGATTTCATTTGCCTGCTCAAGAATTGTCAGGTTTTTATGAACTATACCAATTCCACCCTCGCGTGCAAGTGCAACGGCAAGACGTGCCTCTGTGACTGTATCCATTGCAGCACTTACCAGTGGAATATTTATATTGATATTTCTGGTAATTTTTGATCCCAGGTTTGTGTCTCTAGGGACAAAATTAGATTTTGCCGGCACCAGTAAAACATCGTCAAATGATAATCCCTTACGAAACTCTTTCATATTGCTCTCCATTGAGGAAATAATTATAAAAAAACGCCCCCGGACAGAGGGCGCCATAATCTACTATAAGAACATATCCCTAACAGGCGGATATGCTTTAATTACCGTCTTGGTAAGCAGAAAACCTCCCACCACACCGACAACACATTGAATAATATTCCCTGGTATCTCAACAGCTGCCGCACCAAATCCGACAAGCGCGGCCCCGGCCAGAAAATAGAATCCTACCATGACAATCAATCCCGCAATACCAGCAAGCAAAATTACCGGTATAGATATCTTGTATTTTCTCCGTGACTCATTTCCAGTTTCATCGGTCTCAAAACGCTCCCGCATTCTTATTATTGATCTTCTCACAATTAATCCAGCAAAGAAACCCTGAATACCATGAATAAATAAGGATATTGGTGCCCATTGAGCATATCCTGAAAGTAAATCTGCAATAGCAGTACCTAATCCTGCAGTTATCAATGCAGTAACAGGGCCAAATGTAAATGCGGTAAAATATATGGCTACATCACCAAGATTTATATACCCGCGTGTGGGAGCGATGGGTATGCGAATTAACAGCGTAAAAACCGCCGTAACTGCGGTTAGTATCGAAATTGAGACAATACGATATGCAGGAGATACTGCGGTACCATTATCTAATCCAAGTCTTGATCGTTTTGGCGCACTCATAGTTTATCCTTTTAATAGTTGCGGGTTCTTTCACAATTATTTATTTTGAAAGAACAACCTATCGTTAGAAGTTTTTGATTTCGTGTAATTATTTATCGGTATAACATATTACATATTTTTAATCAAAAACTTCAAAAGCCAATATTTAAAATTCTTTGAATTTTAAAATTGCTCAGTTATCACATTAGGAAGGTTGGCATTATTAATATGATCGCTATGATAACGGAAAATATTAAATGGGTAAAGAGTTTTCTTCCTCCACGGAGACGTTGATAAGAAGTTCTTCTGATATTCCTTCCAAATCCCCGATGCTCAAGACTCATCGACATTACAGGTATACTTTTTACTGTTTGAATGAGAACAGAGGTAAGAACAGGTACCAATCCTTTTAGACGGGACCATCCCCACATACCTGATTGAAAACTTCCGCGCAGTTTATGCGCTTCGGACACCCGATGATAGGTAGAAGTGATATACGGAATAAATCTGAATGTCATACTGATAATCAGGGCAGCTTTCATCGATAAGCCATACCAGCGCAGCGTCAAAATAACCTGATTAAGTGGTGTTGATCGAAAAAATACAAAAAACACATAGGTAATTCCGATAAATCTGGATAATAATACACAAGTTCGCATTAATCCTGTATCAGTAAGAAGAATCCAATTATTATAAGTAATTAGAATCTCTCCTTCCTTAATAAAGGGAGGGGTCAGAACGATAATAAGAATTATGATAGGTATTAGCACTTTCAGAGGAGAAAAAGCATTCCGAAATCCTGCAGCGGGAAATGCCAGTAGAATCATGATTACAGCATAGGAAGCAAGGAATTCAATCTGAAAAGGAAGAAACATTGTCGTTGTAAACACAATTAGTAGAAAGAACTTCGCTCTTGGGTCAAAAGTATGAACAAAGGTTTTTCCTGGGTGATAGGAGGATTCAATCATAAAATCCCACCTGTGCCCGGCCATCCTGAAAAACAATAACTGTATCAGCTAGTCTTTTTGCCAGCCTCAAATCATGAGTTATAAGAATAAGGCTCGCTTCACGTTTTACAAACAAATCAACTATTCGAATATATTCAGACATGAGTATACCTGAATCTGCTTCATCAAAAATAAAGCAGGATCTATCCAACAGATAACAAACTGCTGCCTGGAGACGTTTTCTTGATCCATAACTCATAATTGAAGGGATATCATTTAGATTCTGAAGTCCAAAAAGTTCTGCACAGGACATTGCCTGCCTATATGCATCATCTCTATCAACTCCAGCCTGCACAAGACTGTACATTAGCTCTTCTTTAACTGAAGGAAGAAATATCTGATAATCAGGATTTTGAAACAGATAACCAGTGAATTTCTGCAGAGCGCCAATAGCTGCATGTTTTTGTTTTTCCCCATTCTCAGGGAAAAATATCTCTCCATGATCAGGGGTAAGCAAACCGCAGAGTAATTTACTCAAAGTTGATTTTCCGGAACCATTTGGGCCATAGAATGCCGTGATCTTTCCACTATAAATATCCAGCTTGTCTACAAATAGTGTAAAATCAGAGTTTCCTTGTGGATAGGTGTAGGAAAGGTTCCTTACAGATAGTATAGTCTCCGGTTTTTCAAACACCGAATGTGATATATAGGGCATTGAGGGATGAAGCTTTTTATACTCCCAATTGTCTCCCAGGAGCTGCAGAACCTGATCCTTACTTCCTTGAAATATCTGTTTATCATTAATAACACTCCAGGTCGCAATATATATATCATAAAGTTCAATATGTTTTGAAGCAAATATTATTATTGTTTTCCCTGAAGCCACAGCACGCTGTATAAGCGTTTCACGCCATTGTTCATCCAACTCCTCAAATGTTTCATCCAAAATCCAAACAGAGGGGTTTATTGCACACAATACTGCAAGAAGAACTCTTTTTTTCTCCCCTCCTGACAGATTACCAGGATTTACATTTCTCAGTTCATCAAGATCCCAAAAGGCAATCTCCTCTTCTAACCGTTCATGTATTTTGGGACGATTCATGCCAAGAGACTCCAGGGGAAATACTATTTCATCTTCCACAAGCGGCATAAGAATTTGTTCATCAGGATCTTGAAATACCATACCAATATGTTCCAGTAAATCGTAACCTTTTGTCTTAAGAACATCTATCTTTCCGAGTAACACCTCACCAGTAATAGTCCCACCGGTAAATGTCGGTACAAGACCCGCCATAATTCGTCCTAAAGTAGTTTTTCCCGTTTCAGGACGACCATAAACTGCATGAACCATCCCATGTTGAAAAAGAGCTGAAGTATTTTCAAACAGAATCTGTTTTACAGATTGGTCATAAATGGGAAAGCTGAATTGTAAGTTTTTGATCGTTATTGCTGTGTTCATACTGAACTATTATATTTCGTTTGCTGTTTTCAGAATACATTGGAGGAGAACATTAACACCCCTTTCACAATCTTCATATGGTGTATCTTCAACTTCCACATGGCTGCGTCCGTTTATGCTGGGAACAAATATCATTGCACCTCTTGTAATTTGATTAACTTCACTCATATCATGACCGGCACCGGAAATCATTCTCCGTGTACTGTATCCTAACTCTTCAGCAGTCTCCAGAACACGCTCACAAAGAACTTTATCAAAAGGAGCATGTTCCACTTTCCAGGTCTCTTCAGTTGTTATGGGACAACCCCTTCTTGCAGCAATTACTTCAAATTCACATTTCATCATTTCCCACGCTTTGATGGCATGATCATCATCCCAGGATCGAATATCAACAGTAAAATGAACACCATCAGAGATAATATTTCGAGAATTAGGATAATTCTGAATCTCTCCGACTGTTGCCACCATATTTCCCATCTGATGAGCAACTTTATTAACAATAATATTCATCTCTGAAAAAGCTAAAAGTGCATCATTTCTTCCAATCATCGGAGTTGGACCAACTTGATTAGCTGTTCCTTTGAGGTTGACATCATACCAATGCAGGCAAAGAATCCCCTTAGGAGCACCAATCTGGAGTTTTTCTTTATGCAGCTGTGGTCCCTGTTCAATATGCAGCTCATAAGCAGCCTCTATATTCCATTTTTTGTGATCAGCCGGAAAATCCCCTTTGTATCCTATTCTTTCAAGTTCTTCGCCAAACCGGGTTCCCCCGTCACGATCCGGTCTGCTATAAGCCCACTCTTTTGTAATATTTCCAACCCAGACACCTGAACCCATACAAGCAGGAGCAAACCATCCACCCTCTTCATTTGTCCAGTTTGCTACAATAAAATCGCGTTCCAGCTCAATGTTATTTTCAACAAGAATCCGAAGCACCTCAATTCCACCAACAACTCCCAGTATTCCGTCAAATCTTCCACCAGGTTTTTGCGTATCAAAGTGTGATCCAGTTAGAATTGCACCCAAATCTCTGTTTTTTCCAGGTTTTACTGCAAACATATTCCCCATCTCATCAATGATAACTTCACATCCGCACTCTGCAAACCACTTCATCAGCAACTCTCGACCTAGTTTATCTTCGTCTGTCGCAGCACATCGATCCAAACCCCCATTTGCGGTAGTCCCTATTTTAGCGGAGGCCTCTATTGCCTCTATAACTCTTTTTTCATTCACTCTAAGATCTTTAAGCTCCATTTTTAGCTCCTTTCAGTATATTTTGCGAGATTATTGTATCAGGATTCCAGGTATTTGAACAGACAGAAGAGGGAGAGGAAGAAGGGAGACAGGAGACCGGAGACGGGAAGAAACTCCTGTCTCCTGTCTCCTGTCTCCTGTCTCCTGTCTCCTGTCTCCTGTCTCCTGTCTCCTG
>CAZMOX010000152.1:0-5232 GCA_964567895.1 uncultured Spirochaetales bacterium
AATTCCGCCGGTTATTATAACAAAAGTCATCCCCATGGCAACTAGTGATATTACTGAAACCTGCCTTGTTATATTTAACAGATTGTTAGTTGACAAAAAAATATCTGACGTTATGGAAAAAAACAAAATCAATATGAACATGGCAATAATTACACCAAATTCACGGAAGGAGGTAGCTTTATTTAGTATTTTTTTAAAGTTCATCATCATTCTCCAATGGCATGCAACAATAATTTTTCCTCTGAAGCTTCTTCACGAGATAAAATTTTCCTTATTGTTCCATGGGCAATAATTGCAATTCTGTCACACATCCGTAATATTTCATTCATATCGGAAGATGCGATAACCACCGTAGTTCCTGTTGATACTATTTCAGAAATAAGATTGTATATTTCTTCCCGAGCTCCCACATCTATACCAACTGTGGGTTCATCCAACAGGATTATTTTCGCATCTCTTGCGAGACATCTGGACATAATTACCTTCTGTTGATTTCCACCGCTTAGAGAACTTATTGGTGTTTTAAGTGATGGTGTCATAACACTCATTCTAGAAATATATGTTTTAATATCTTCAATCTCATTTTTTTCTGAAATCAAAAAGGCTTTTGCATACTTCTTTTCATTTCCCAAAGATGCATTTTCTTTAACGGTCATACCGAGAACCAATCCTTGGCGTCTCCGCTCTTCTGCAATATAAACCAATCCTTTATCCATTTTTCTGGGGATTTCAGATTGAGTTTCATCTTGCCCAAATAGTTTTACAACTCCTTCAAGAATTGTGTCTATTCCGAATATAGCGCGCATTGTCTCAGTTTTACCTGCTCCATTTAATCCATATAAACCGAATATTTCTTTATGCTTAACATTAAATGATATTCGCTTAATAATAAAAGGGCTCGAAACGTTTTTTAATTCCAGAACGTTGTCCCCGAATTCTTCGGTAAATCTTCGTTTTACCGTAAGTTTTTTACCGATCATTGCTGTTACAAGCTCTTCACTGGATGTCTTTTTAGAATCTACTGTTGTAATTTGCTTACCGTTACGAAGAACTGTAACTCGGTCAGAAATTTTCAGCACTTCATCCAAATAGTGTGATATGTAAATAATAGAAACACCTAATTTTTTAAATCGCTCTATTGATTCAAACAGTTGCTCAGCTTCATTTTGAGTCAATGATGCCGTCGGTTCGTCAAGAACGATAACCTTCGGTGTCGTTGATAATATTCGAGCTAAATTGATCATTTGCTGGGTCGCCAAGCTGAATTCTCCAACTTTGCGCCGAGGATCAATATGATCAAGCCCAATTTGCATAAGAAATTTTTTAGCCAACTTAAATAATGTTTTATCATCCGCCCAAAAACCAAATTTTCTTGGCAATTTATACAGAAGTATATTTTCTGCAACACTCATATTTGGTAAAACATTAATTTCCTGATGCATTACCTGTATCCCATGGGATTGAGCGGCAGAGGGATTATGCAGATTTGCTTTTTTGCCTTCAATTATAATTTCCCCTGAGTCAGCAATGTAAATTCCACATAAAATTTTTATAAGTGTTGATTTTCCAGCTCCGTTCTCACCAACTATACCATGAACTTCACCTTTCTTGACAACAAGTGACACATCATCCAAAGCTCGAACCCCGGGAAATGTTTTGCAAATGTTAACAAACTCTAAGCTTACATTATTTAGCGACATACTTATTATCCTTACTGTTTCAGATTGGATATAAAGAAATATATCCAATCTGAAACATAGTTACAATTATTTTACTTTACGTAATCTTGAACGTTTGCTTCACTTACTACAGCAACTGCAACGAGAGTAGTCTTATCTACAGTTTTCCCCTCAAGGACATCCAGTAGTGCTTCAAGAGCTTTAGCACCAAGCAATCTTGGCTGCTGAGCGATGCTTGCGGCCATTGGAGAACCAGCAATAATTTCATTGCATGCTTCTGCTGTAGCATCAAAACCAACAACGATAGTTGCCATGTTTTTCGCCTTAATAGCTTGAACTGCACCTAATGCCATCATGTCATTTGTACCAAAGATTGCACCCAAATCCGGAAATCTCTCCAGCAAATTCTCAGCTACAGACATTCCTTTTTCTCTTGTTGATTCACCGCTTTGAATAGCTATAATTTCAATGTCAGGATAGTTCTGACTAATAGTTTCAGTAAAACCATCTCTTCTTGCAATTAAGCTTGTAATAGTAGGATTGTCAATGACAGCAATTTTTCCCTTTCCACCTAGTTTTTCACCAATAAATTCTGCTGCTAATTCCCCTCCAAGATAGTTGTTGGAAGCAACATGACTCTCGACAATGCCTCCTCCAGTTACTTCGATATCAACTGTCACAATCGGTATTCCTGCATCATTGACCATCTCTACTTCTGATCCAGCTGCTTGAGAGTCAATTGGTACGATGATTATACCATCCACTCCCCGTGAAATAAAGTTTTCAAGTTGTTTTGTTTGTTCATTCAAGTCACCATTGGCATCTTGTAGAATGAGCTCAACATCACGGGCATCAGCAACTTCCTGCATTCCCTTTTCCATTTCCACATAAAACTCAAATCTTCTGCTCCAATCAGAAAATCCTACAGTCAACTTGTCTAAATCAGCTGCACTCTCAGCTTGCCCTTGGGCAAACATGGGAAATGCCAAAGCTAATATCAGTACGATTAGTGTGAAAAAAAATGATTTTTTCATGTCTTTCTCCTCTTTGTGATAATATTCTTATGCTGGACAACGTCCTGCAATATAAACAAATATTTATTAAATTCTTTTTGATAGCCACTTAACCATATTCTGCCACAAAGTCGAGTAGACGCTGCTTTCACAGAATTCCGGTGATGACCAGTGTGGGGCACAATCGGTGGCATAGGCTATTGATCTACCCTTTCCATATTCACCTAAAACGATAAAAGGATCATTTTCAACTGTTGCTATAACCGTTCCTTCCTTCTTTGCAATTGCTTTGTTGTAACCCAAAATCCCCGAAATGGATGTCGGCATATCAGTAAAAATTTGATGAGTAGCTGGGTCAATAGCAATCTCCAGTCCTTCAGGGTGCTCTTGTCTGTCATCATGTGTGAGAAAATTTACCGGTAGCACTTCTTCCAGTTTTGAATCATGGTATTTACCTTTTCCTTCAATACCCATAAAAGATAAATACCCCCCCACCATACATAAGCCCCCTCCCTCAAGTACAAAGTCTTTTAACATCGAGAGTTTGTTTACCCTTTTTTTACCATGTAGAAACGTTTCGATAGGAAGTAAAAAAGTATTTGCTCCTACATCGCTAATAAGAATTACGTCATATTCTTGTAAATTCTTGAGTGTAGTTGGAAAATCAACAGATATCCGATGACATGGCAAGTGGTGAAATTCTATTTCGTCAGTAGTCAAGGCTGGTTTTATATAATTAATTCCCTCTTCATAATAATTTGCATAGAATACATCAAAACCCTTTGTTTCAACTATTTGTACCGTCCAAGATTCACCAATTAGCAATGTTTTAATTTTTCTCTCCATGTTTACCCTCCAATTGCTTTTTGTTTTTGTTTTAATAAAGGAGTCAGTTTACTTTTATTTAATACTGCAACGGAACCTCTTCTCACTAGTTCCACACCCATAACAACTTTCCGTTGCTGCTTATCTTGAGTTTCCCTCCGTAATAGGCTGATAAGTTTTTGCGCTCCAACGCGTCCCATTTCTGTTGTCGCCCGTTTAACAACAGTAATCCCAGGTTTCATAAGGGATGCAACAAGATTGTCATCAAATCCAACAAGAGAAAAATCCTTACCGATTCTCAAATTTGCATCGGTGATAGCCTGATAACAGCCAACGCAAAGCAAGTTGTTTGTAGCAACAATAGCTGTGGGGGGGGATGTTCTCTTTAATAATTCTTTTGTTAAGGAGTAACCGCTTTCCCGATACCATGTGTCAATCATGATGTTTTCCTCTTTTTTTGGAATATCATATTCCTCTAGTACCTTAAGGTATCCTGCTAAACGATCACTTCCAATATTAAATTCAAGTGATCCTAGAAGTATGGCAATATCTCTATGCCCAGCCTCAGCCAGTTCTTTGGTAAGCAGATAAGCACCCTTAAAGTTATCAATAACAACTGCCTGCAAACTGCTGTTATCAACATAACGGTCAATAGCTACTACTGGTTTATGTAACTTTTCATAGTATTGAAGGTTGTCATGTGAAGGGATTATTATTGCTCCATCAATTATTTTCCCGAAATTACCGGAGAATAGTTCACTCTCTTTTACATGTGAATCATACGTTGAAAAAACAAGTGTGTAAAATCCGTTTTTGATTGCAGTCTCTTCAACACCCTGTATAACTGAAGTATAAAACTCATTAATTATATCGGGAACGATCACTACAATCAAATTGGTAGAACCTGATTTCATTGAGGCAGCTATACTGTTTTTTACATATCCCAGCTCTGCAACAGCATGATTTACTTTAATTTTAGTTCCTTCACTTACTCTATCAAGCCCATTTAATACTCTCGATACAGTTGATATTGCCACACCTGCTTTTTTTGCGACTTCCTTTATTGTTACTATTCTCTCATCTGAAGACATGGATTATACCTTTGTCGAAACGTTTTTATATTTTAGAATATCTTGCAAAATGGAATTTGTCAACCTTAATTTATTCTTCGTCAAGGAAGCGCGCGCAGTAAAATTTATGATTCCAAAAAACTACTGATATTATGACCTCTTAACGCAAGAAATATATTTTAAAAAAGGACGAACCAAAAGCTTTCAGAACTCGTAGCTCGAACTTGCTGCGATTGGCTAATTGGTACATCGGACTGTAAGAACCCTCCTACTTAACCACCCTGATACTTTCAAAGTTTTGACCACCCACCGCTGGGTGGTATTCTTGTAGGACTAGTTCTTCTCATTCCAGACTTTGAATATTCTTTTCTTTGATGAAACTCTATAGCTTGCACTCTGCTAGAGCTGCCTAGTACCGTAAAGCAAAACTGGTTACTCCGACCAAAGTAGAACAGTCAATCCTGAGAAAATTGCACATTGTTCCATTGTAAATAGTTGTATACGGGAAAGGGATTACATAAAAAAGCAGTTGACCGCTTTAGTACTATAGTAAAACTATCAGCGAGTAAGCTTGAAATCTCCAGTCTTACCAAACAGTTAAAATTGATGTTCAATCTTTTGGGGAATTATGTTTCAGAAATTCCG
>CAZMOX010000153.1:0-5190 GCA_964567895.1 uncultured Spirochaetales bacterium
TTTCCCAGTAACGCGGGAAAACATCAGCACGGCAGCTGAATAATTTTATGAATAGTTTGATTTTTTCTTCAGGTGTTGCGGGGACTTTATGAAATGCCTTTTCACCGATAAAGTTTGATGCTGTGTTGGTTGGAGAAAAAAATGAGTCTTTGGTATTTACTGGTTTTGAGACATCAGCAATAGGGAAGGATGCTATATTCGTGGCATTCTTTGACTTTATTTGTGGTTTTGATAGTAGTTGTAGTTCCGCTAACAGTGATTGTCGTTGGGATTCAATCTGCCGTAATAACTGTTTTATTTCCTGAACACGTGTTATTTTATCATGATCCATATAAAATCCTATTTCTATTATCTAATTTTGGCTTTTAAGCTCATTGCTTTATTGCTCACAGGTAGTGCGGTACCGGGAACATTTTTCACAAAAGAGCATATTTTCTGGGGGAGGGGGGTGGTAAGTCTTTTATGGGTAAGGGAATAAGAAGAGTTGGTGTTGGGCTGGCCAATCTTCTGTACCCGGTACCGATTCCACACTCTTACCATTACGAGTGCACTGATATTGGTTTCCAGAAAATGAACTCCTTGACCCTGTGCAATATGGAATATTTCGAGGCCTCCTGTACTCAGGAGCACAATTCACTTCACGCTTTCGCATTGCGGCTGACAGACTGCCCTTCCCGTGGCTTCGCACGATTCGTTACCTCCTCATACTCACGGTTCAGTTCCGTGCCGATGGTTAGCCGTTACACGTGCTGGATTGTCCAGCTTGATTATATTAGCTTTGCTTGGCGCACTCACCATTATTCCTTTACGCTACTGCAAGCTCAGTAACAGGTATGATGATTTGTGGAATAGGATGTGTGCTCATTAATCCTTTTCACAAAACTGTAGTACGCCCGTTTATATCCAATACGACCAACTGTTTGAATCAAGCTGAGGTATACTAAAATTGAATTCACAATTACCATTTTACCTTAGCCCAACAGATTTGAGTTGTACAGGATTTTGTCGCCCAAAACACGATGATCGCTTCGTGATCATTAAGCAAATCCATATCCGACTTACCGAAGGCGAACGTCACTAAATCTTCCAAGAAGTTTGCATTTGAATCAGCATCAGACCGGGAACTTCCCGATGTATCCCAAATTGTGATTTGATTTTCCAGATCCCAAGTTCTTCCTTGATCAAGAGATAGACTTGCATAGATTCCTGGATTCGGGGTATTCCTTAGATTGTAAACCCCCAAGAGGCTACTGTCTGGTAATTCCAGGGTTACATTGAATTGCCCTTGTCGATTAGTTGGTTCCGGTTTGGACCAGGTTTTCCCCTCATCTGCAGAAAAAATTCTGTGATGGACTAGATCCTTTCCTGATTTCGCATCATGAGTCCAGGCAAAAGTCCCTACCATATTATCAGAAAACCGCTTAAAGACCATGTCCCAAAGAAGCAGATTGCCAGCAGGATCGCTGAATACCACCGTTTCACTTTCCCAGGTTTTTCCTAAATCCTTGGAAAAGAGGGAAAATACATGGGTGGATCCCGGTTTTGGGTCATCAAAATCTTTCCAGGTTTCCATAACAATCATTAAACTCTCGTCTGCAAGTTCAACAACAGGACCTCCGGAATATGCATAACGGTTTTGAATATCCACAATTTTAGGACCGTTCCAGCTTTGTCCATTATCAGACGAAAAAAACAGGGTGGTATCAGGCTGAAGGCAACCACCTGTTACAGAATTGTAGCATCGACGAGACAAATCATCTCTTCTAAAGCGTACGGTAAGGAGAATCAAACAGCTGTTCTTGAGCCGGGTCAAATGGGGACAAAAATAACTATACACAGGTTTATCCAAATGAAAATCTTTTTTTTCCAAGTCATAAGCAGGAACAAGGCTTCCTTCATTTTGCCAAGTCTTCCCACCATCTTGGGTCCGCATCTGTATAATTGTACTATCTACACTTTCCATACCTGAACCCTGTTTAAACAAGATCAGATACTCTTCCATCCCGATAATCTTGATCGTGGGCTGCATGGAATGGATGAGTTTGAGCTCTGGGTTGGGATTTGAATATACAATGCCCGAATCTATAACTTTAAGCATTTATAACTTCACTGTGGAGCGTTTCCAGGACTCTGTTTTTTGCGCATGCTGATTGTTTGATTTTTTTACTGCTATATTGTTTACTCATTACACTATCCTCCATACATATTATTCACTCTTTCGTGAGCTAAACCTTCCATATACATGGTTATATATAATGGATCCTTTTGTCAATACAGCAAAATCAATATCTTAGTTTCATTTAAGCTGTAGCTCCATTGCGGTACCGGGAACATTTTCCACAAAAGAGCATATTTTCTGGGGGAGTGGGGTGGTAAGTTTTTTATGGGTAAGGGAATAAGAAGAGTGGGTGTTAAGCTGGAATAGACAAGAAAATAGGAAAATACTTTGATCTGGAAACAGGCAGGATTTATATTGCAGCCACTACGATTATCAATATAACAGAGCTATTAATGAGTTGACTCGAATTGATTTCTGCATTATTGTTATATGTAAGCAATGACATCAATGCTGTCATAGGAGGTGTGGTATGGCTACAATAACCATACGGAATCTGGATGATTCGGTGAAAACGTCTTTACGAATACAAGCAGCTAGTCACGATCACTCGATGGAAGAAGAAGCTCGAATTATCATCAAAAATGCGTTAGAATCCACAAAGGCTGCAGATGAAGCAAAGAAAGGACTTGGATCTCTTATTCACCAACGGTTTCAGTCTGCCGGTGGTATTGACCTTACATTACCCGCTCGTAACCAGCCTGTCCGGAAGCCGGATATCCTGTAATGATATTACTCGATACAAATGTACTCTCAGAGCTTATGCGTATAAAACCGGAGCAGTCAATCATTTTATGGATGGATAGTTATGATTATAAAGAGCTGGGAATTACTTCTATCACCGTAGCTGAGATACTCTACGGAATCGGCTTGCTGCCTGCAGGTCATAAAAAGCAACGACTTATCGAAGCTGCCAGGATGTTGTTTGAACAGGATTTTAACCAGAGAATTTTTTCGTTTGATCAATTGACGGCTGTTGAATATGCTGACATTGTTTTACATCGCGACAAGCTTGGAAATCCGATCTCTATGCCTGATGCGCAGATAGCATCGATTTGCCGTGTCTTCGAGTACTCCCTGGCAACCCGGAATATAAAGGATTTTGAGAATGTTAGTGTAACTCTTATTAATCCATGGGAAGCGTTACCGGGAACCTTTTCCACAAAAGAGCACGTTTTCTAAGGGAGTGGACACTCGGGAATTGTTACGACTGGAACGTAACCCGCATGTTCTCTTCAATGAAGTTCAGGGCTTAAAACCCGGAAGCTGGGTGGTTCCAGCGCACGAAAGCTCAAACGTACAGGAGTGAATCTTTTAGCAGGACGCGCCATCGTAACTCATATGTTTCCCCTTACTTCAGCTGAGTTGGAGCAGGATTCTAATGCAGATCGAGCCCTAATTTACGGCACATTGCCAATATCCGTTTCCAGAGAGAATCCTGAAGGATTTTTAACAACCTACGCGGAGACATATCTGAATGAGGAAATTCGGGCTGAAGTTCTCACAAGAAACGTTGGTTCATTTTCCCGATTTCTGGAAATTTCCGCTCGGCAGAATGGCCAGGTAACTAACCTATCAAATATTGCCAGAGAGGCTGCTGTTAATAGAACAACAGTACAAAATTATTTTGAAATTTTAATAGATACCCTGATAGGATATTGGATACCGGCAGGGAAACTAAAACGATCAACCAACCAAATCTCTCATCCAAAGTTTTACCTGTTTGATACAGATGTAGCGAGGGTTTTAACCGGACGTCTGCCATATCCCCCAACACGGGAAGAACTCGGACCTCTCTTTGAAAATATGTTGTTTAATGAAATAAAAGCATATCTTTCCTAGAGAAAGCTGCGCTACCAATTATACTTCTGGCGTAATTATAACGGTACGGAAGTGGACCTGCTTTGCGAAACAAGAAACGGCTTTGTTGCTATAGAAATGAAAGCTTCGTCAGCATGGCAGAAACGGTTTAACCGTGGTTTGAACAGAATACAGATAGAATTGTCACCGGGAAAAGTTCAGTGCTACGGGATCTATCGGGGACAGCGTTCTGCGAAATTTGACAATATCAACATTCTTCCCGTTGCTCATTTGCTAATACGGTACTATCTGTAACTTTTTAAGAAATTTTCGCGGGAATTTACACCAGTTCAAGGAAGAAAAAAGACATGGTCTTGAGTTTCTTATGGTTGTTATAATAATCAACACTTACCTGTAAGGTATGAATGAAGATCTTGAAACAGAGTAGTTATCTGCTCTGTTTCAGGTAGCTGGTTCTTTAATATCTCTAAATAATCACGCTTGTTGATCTCTTTATAGGTTGCAGGGAAATTACAATCGAAGATCCAGGCAGCTTGAAGAAGCTTGAAGTCATTGAGATTCTGAAGATGTTCAGATAAGACGATCCTATGCTCAAGAAGATCCCCGGCAACAGCAGGAGATACCCCATCGGTATCGGGAAGCCCAAGCTGGATGACTCTGTTCTCTTCCGGTTCTGTTCTCTGATAATAATCTGTGACTACCTTGTAGATGTCCAGTTTATCAGCATCGCGAATGAGTTTTGCATAGAGCAGAATCTCTTCTGGAAGATCAGGTAAATAGGATTTGTTGTGATGTTCGATTGCAGTGAGGATAGTACTCGTTACCGTATCAGAGAACGAATCGAATAGAGATAAACCTGTAAGTAATCCTACCCCGTGCTGAGCATGATCAACGGAATCCCTATCTACGAAGGTCTTATAGGTAGCGAATTGATCGAATCGACCGATGTCATGAAAGAGTGCGATGATATAGGCTAATCTCAAAGCATCCTGATCAAGGTCTATAGATCTTCCAAGCATCTCGATCTCATCACACACCCGTTTCGTATGTTCGATCTTCAAAAGTATATGTTCATCACCATGCTGAGCTTCCAGGATGTCTGAGGTATAGGAGTCAAACCACTCTGTTAGTTCATGGATCTGTTCATCTGTGATATGCATGATCACTTCACCACCGAGAAGCTTGCATACCCATAAGGTAAGTTGACACTATCAAGACGTATCTTGAGTTTTTTATCTAATTCGATACCATTA
>CAZMOX010000154.1:0-5148 GCA_964567895.1 uncultured Spirochaetales bacterium
TTGTTTTACTTCGGTGCACACGGGCGGTTAACTCAGTGGGAGAGTGCTACCTCGACAAGGTAGAAGTCGGCAGTTCAAATCTGCCACTGCCCATCAGGCAACTGGTTTGTACATAACATATAGAGTCATTCCTTATAATTGGGGAATGGCTTTTTTTATGCGAAAACGACTAAATTGTGACGTTTATTTTTAGGTTGTAGCAATTGTGCATATCAATAAGCATTTCATTCAACAGGAAAGGCATCAATTTCCAATGCTGTGCTATTTGTAGAACAAGAGCTTTCATCTAGCAGCTGCCTGAGATTTTGGATATAAGCTTCTATGCTTATACAAGTAAATACTTCAATAATAAGATTTGACCGCATTACTTACGTTTGTTGGATGAGGGTCGAAGCTTAGCCAACAAAGCCAATAGAAACAAAACATTATATTAATCCTAAATCTTCTTTAATAGTTATGCAATTTATCAAAAATTTAATGGCTCTCTCTTGGTATAAAGTTTGTATTCAATGTTTCATACGGATCTGACAAGTTATTCTCAATCATATCAACAATTAGTGACATTGCTTTTTTCCCTAGCTCAAATCGAGGAACAGAAATAGTTGAAAGGGCTGGTGTCACCATTTTTCCCATAGAAATTCCATCAAAACCAATTATTCCCACATCATTTGGAATTACTATGCCTCTTTGCTGTAGTTTTTTAATAATTCCGATTGCCATGATATCGTTAAAGCAGAATATTACATCAGTGTCTGGTATAAAAGATATAATCTGATTAATAATTGATTCACTTACTTCCAGGGATACTGATTCTGAATGTATTGTTTGAATCATATCCACAGATGGATTCAATGACTTGATGGCGTCTAACAAACAATTGATTCTTTTTATACTTGTAGGTCTGGATTCGGGACCTACAACGACAAGGAATCTCTTCTTGCCAATGGCATAAAGATTCTGAACGGCTTCAAGATATCCTGCGGTGTCATTTACATTGATGTTCCCTCCATATTTTGAAGATTTCTCTCCTATATAAATAATCCGATGGTTGTTTGCCAATGACTCTCTTTCCCCTTCTAAAAGTTGAGTTCCGCAGACAATAACGCCATCAACCATGGAACTCTGAAGGGCAGAAAATGATTTTTTCTCAAGGCTTTTAGAAAATTCTGTAGACCTGAGCAGAATTTTGTATCCCTTATCGATGGCGACTTTTTCGACTCCATGGATAAATTCTCCGAAAAAGGGATCAGTGATATCGGATATGAATAGTTGGATTGTGGAAAAATGACCGGTTACAAGAGCTTTTGCCGCATCATTTAAGCTGTAATTTAGCTTTTCAGCGGCATCCAGTACTTTTTGTTTTGTAGATTCAGATATCTTTACACCGGAATTTGTTCGATTATTTAGTACAAAAGATACTGTGGCTTGAGAAACCCCGGCTTTTTCTGCAATATCATTCATAGTTGTACGTTTTGATTTTCCCATTTTCAGGATCTCCATTTATATTTAGTTATACGAATAAACTAATGATATTATATTATCTCATTTTAATCAATAAATTTATTATGGCGGATTAATACGTATAAATTCAATAAACTTTTCCTTGACAGATTTTGAATGATGATTTATCATTATACGTAAAAGGTAATACGTATAAATTACTGAATTGTTAAATTGGAGGAATTATGAAAAAGAAATTAATCTGTTTTGTTGTTGCTACATTGATGGTAGCCACAGCTTCATTGTTTGCTACAGGGCAAAGTGAAGAAACTTCAGAATCGGGAAACAAAGAACCGACAAAGATAATCTGGCTTAAAAAAGGTGGATTGGGCAGCACAAAAGAAAGGATTAAAATCCTGAACGAGACATTTCCCGAATTGATGACCAGGGTTGAAATATTACCTCAGTCCGGAGATCCTCACTCTATAGCCAATAATTTACGATTGGCCTTAGCCAGTGGTACCGAAGTGCCCGATGTTATTCAGCTATCCAAAGTGCAACTAATCGAATTTGTTAAAGCTGGTGTAGTTCTGGATATCACTGATAAATTGAAAGCTATCGAAGACTTGCTGCTTCCTTCTGCCTATGATCTTGGGTTTATAGATGGCAGAGGCTATGGTATTGCCAATCAGGTAAAAACAAAAATATGGTATTACAGAAAGGATATTTTTGATGAAATGGGGCTCGATGTAAAAGATATCAAAAACACCGATGATTTTATTGCTGCGGGACTCAAAATCCAAACAAAGTATCCCAAAGCGAATATGTGGAATTTCGGCCCTTCTATTGCCCATTACAATCTTCATCTGATAACCAGCGGAAATGGAGCCCGGTACTATGATAAAAATGGAGAATATATTGTAGCAAGTGATCCCGGTACCAGGCAGGCATTTGTTGATATGAAAAAAATGCAGGATGCCGGTATCATCGCCGATGTGTCTGACTGGACTCCCGATTGGGAGCAGGCTTTTATGAACGGTGAAATTGTATCAACATTACAGGCGTCCTGGTTTAATAATGGATATCTGTCAAAATGGGCTCCTGAACAGGCCGGGAAATGGGCTGTCGCACTCTGGCCAAATATTGCCGGTGCAGCCGGAGGAGCTGGTTCTGCTCAGGGTGGTGAAGTGTATGCTATTATGAAAGATTCCAAGGTGGCGGACCTTGCCTGGGAAGTATTGGTTGCTTTAGAGACTGATCCGGATACTGCCTATAAATTATCAGCCGCACGTGGGGTTGATCCAATTAATCATGCCGCCTATGAAAAATATCCTGAGCTGTTGGGTCACGATCCCTTTTACGAAAATAATTACTGGGAAGTATATTTTGAGGCTCTTAAGGTTCATAAAGAATTACCTTCTGATGCCAATGGTGCAAAAGAGCATATTATTATGAATGAATTTCTCCAGGAATGGTTGTTCGGCTCGTATGATACTGTAGATGAGTGTCTCGCAGCTGCTGAAGCAGAGTTGAAAAATCAGATTGGAAATGCATTAGAATTTTAATTTATCTAAGATTTTTTACCCTCCTCAACAAAAGTGAGGAGGGTATTTTATGGGAGTATAACCAATGATACGCATGCAAAGGGATGAAAAAATGATCCCTTATTTATTTTTATTTCCTTATTTATTTTTTTTTGTCATATTTTTTATTTATCCTATTGGTTTTTCTTTCTGGCTCTCATTTCATAAGTTCAGAGGTTACGGCGAACCGGTATTTGTCGGGTTAAAAAATTTTTACCGTCTCTTTAGCTATAGTAAATTCTGGGTGACTGTAGGAAATACATTTTTTTATGTGATTGCGCACTGGCTGCCGACAATTGTGATTTCGTTTTCTCTTGCTTTGGCAGTTCATGAATCAGCAAAAGCAGTACAGAGAATTGCCAAACCCCTTATTTTTCTACCGCAGGTAATAGCCACTGTTTCCAGTGCGATGATCTTCCGCATAATTTTTGCCAAAAACTCAGGAGTTATCAATAATCTTCTTGGCACGCAAATAGGATTTCTCAGTGATCCGGACTGGATGCGCTGGTCCGTGGTAATCATGATGGTCTGGCGTGCAGTTGGTTGGTTTTTTGTTATTTTCCTGGCCGGGTTGACTTTGGTTAGCAAAGATGTTGAAGAAGCGGCAAAAATCGATGGAGCTGGTTTCTTCCGCAGGACCTTTAGGATCACAATACCGATTATGAAAAATATTTTCATGTTTACCTTTATTATGGAGGCAAAATCAACCTTAATGGTTTTTGTCGAGCCGAATATTCTTATTTCTGGTGGAATGTCAGCTCCTCTTCGAGTTAAACCCATAGCGAGCATATTAGTCGACAATGTTAGAAACGGCTATTTTGGACAGGCCTCAGCCGCTGGATGGCTTCTCTTTTTACTTGTTTTCCTTGTTACAATTATTCAGTTTACTTTGTTTCGTGGGAAATCTGAGCGAGGAACTAATAAATGAAACGATTAAACAATAAATTGTTAAAGCCTGGGAATTTCAAATATATTTATCTGCTGGTAGCTTGTATAATCTTTTTGTTCCCACTGTTTATTATGATTATGGGATCTTTTAAGACACCGACAGATCTTTCAAGAAATCCAGGGGGATTTCCAACGAAAATTACACTTGAAAACTATTATATATTATTCACTTCCAACATTGTATTGATCAGGGGTTTTTTAAATTCAGTCTATGTAACACTTATGTATATTATTTTATCGACGCTGCTGACCAGTATGGGAGCTTATGCATTTGCAAAATTTCAGTTTAAGGGGAAAGATTTTCTTTTTATGGTGTTGCTGGCTACAATGATGATTCCCAAGCAGGTCTTGATTCCGCCTCAATATCTGATGTTTGCCAAGACCGGGTTACTTGATACTTATACTGTTCAGATTGTTGGTAATGCGGCAAAGGCTTTTGGTATTTTTATGCTGCGTCAGTATTTTGAAGCAGTTCCGGACAGCATTCTGGAATCAGCAAAGATCGAAGGAGCGGGACAATGGACAATTTTCAGCCGTCTGGTCCTACCTATGTCCACTCCGGCATTGGGGGCTTTTGCTATCCTTCAGTTTAACAATAAATGGAATGATTTTCTGTTCCCTGCACTTTATATCAGAAATCTGACAAAAGCACCCTTTATGGTAATCCTTCCCCAACTCGTGACGGAAGAAGGAAATGAGCTGATGGTACCTTGGACGCTGATATTAGCCGGCTGTACTTTCGTAAGTATTCCGGTGATTATTGCTTTTCTGTTTCTCCAAGATAAAATAATGACTTCCATGACAGCTGGTGCCGTCAAAGAATAGTCAATAAAGTTGCAGAATTAAAGTAATGATAACTGACAGTAGACGTTTATACGTAAAACCTTAAACGAATAAACGAAACAAACATTCTAAATTACAGAAAGGACCAGTAAATGAAATTAAATAAACCAGTAATGGACTGGAAACACATAGGATCGGCATTGGCCCGCGGTAGCGAAGGCAGTTGTGATGCCAATGTTACAGGCGATCCCTGTATCGTCTGGGACGAGGAAATAAAAAGCTGGAGGATGTTTTACTTCGCCCAGCGAAGAGATAGTAATGAGAAAGAATATAATTCAATTGCCCAGGCGACGAATTCAAATATTGTATTTCAGGACACAGGTGTCTGGCGGAA
>CAZMOX010000155.1:0-5118 GCA_964567895.1 uncultured Spirochaetales bacterium
ATCTTCATCAATTTGTGACCAGAAGTTGTTCAACGCAGAATAGAGAAAGCCCTTGGGCCAGTCTTCCGGTGCAGTGTTGCCGTCCTGGTCAGCATACTCATCCATATTAAAGGTATGCAGTTTTTTACAATTTATCCTGAACTTGTTAATTGCCCAGGCAAGATGTTTGTAGGCCGGATCCGGCTGTCCCATAATCAAGACTGTGTCCCGATTGTTATCAGCTCCTTCTTTTATCGTATAAAAGTAGTCCATCATAGACTGCCAAGCCATTGTCTCTTCATCCGGCAGAATGATGATCTTAAAATCCGGATTAGGATGTTTATCAAAATCTTCTCTTTTAATATTACGAACCCTATCCATAACTTCCTTATCCCTATAAGGAATATATCCTGACGGATCAAATTCAAAATTACTCATATAATCACCTCGTATTTGATGTATTCGGTCTTGTTCGATCGTTCAATTTCATTCTGTACATATTACTCTTAAGTAAGAGCAGTAGTGTCTCCAGTCTCCAGTCTCCCCTTTTTACTTATGGGTATGATATATTCCATAAAGCAGGGTTCACCAACTCATCAGGAGAATCCTGAAAAGCTGTTTCAATTGATTGCATTATTTCCGGTTTAAGCGGCTCCAGGTTTTGCAATCGGATATTTTCTTCAAGCTGCTCTATTGAATCTACACCCACAATAGTTGTTTTGATGTAGGGATTTTCAAGAACATACTTAAATACCAGCTCCTTAACCGGAATTTTTGCCGTTTCTGCTATTTCCAGCAGTTTTTTTATTCTCTCCCGTGACACAGGAACCCTTCCGGCTGCCTTTTCAACACTCATCAATAGTAAACCCTGCAGATAGGTGCTTCTATTTATAAGTTCAATACCTTTTTCCCTGCACTGCAAAAGAACTCCCGCTCTTTTCCAACGCTGGTCTAAAACGTTGAAGGGAATCTGCATAACTTCAACATCCGGATCCTGAAGGCATTGCAGCGCTTCATCCGGACCGCGCCCAATGGATACACCCAACTTGCCAATTAATCCTTTGGCTTTCATCTCCTTGAGCAAAGACCACACATATCCACCATGTGTAGTTTTATAATCAAAATTATGCAGCAGATACATGGGAAGAGTCTCCAACTGTAAGCTTTCACAGCTTCCCATAAAAGATGCATTAACTGCTTCCCCAATCTCCTTTTCACTTAATTCTGAGAAATTAGACGGAAGATCCAGCTTGGTGCAAATTGTGAAATCTCTCCCGATTTCTGCAATAGCCTTTCCCAAAACACTTTCACTAGCTCCATACAATCTTGAAGTGTCTAAAAAGTTTACACCCTGATCAGAAGCGCTAGTCAGGATATTGCAAACCTCATCATAAGGAACCTGTCCCCGTGTATTATTAACTCCATAATCAAACCCAAATTGAACTGTTCCCAATCCCAATCGTGAAAGACGTTGTAAACGTGGAAGACGTTGTAAACGTGGAAGAGGTATCTGTTTTTTCCCTACTGATTTACTGCTCATATTAATCCTACTTACATTCCTTAAGGAGATTACTGAAATAGGTGGAAATTCCCACTACATCCGCACCAATATTGATATAAGAGTACCCCATATCCACCAGTTCTTTGTAATTTCCCGGTCCGCCAACAGTTCCAGCAAACTTATTATTTTTTTTGCAGACATCTGCTATCGGTTTTCGCACGCGTCCCAACTCAGGATTATCCCACTGCCCCGGAGTACCCAAAGATTGTGAATAATCGCCTGGGCCAAAGAAAATCATATCAATTCCGTCAAGTTCCGCAATCTGTTCCAGATCTGCCATAACTTCAACATCCTCAACCTGTACACATATTAACCTATTTTTGTTTGCTTCCTGAAGATACTTATTAAAATCCAACAAACAGTAGCTCCCATCGGCATTCCCTCCGTCAACAGGACGAAGTCCCAGAGGATAGAATCGGGTTGTTTTAACAATATCTTTGGCTTCCTGCAGTGACATGAGATGTGGAATAATCAGACCGGAAGCATCTGCTTCAAGCGGACGGATAAAATCAGAATAGGAGCCCTTTCCAACCCGAACAATGGTATCCATATCATAAACTTTTCCTGCTCTAATCCCCTCTTCAACAGTATGCAAATCGGTGGGAACATGTTCCATATCCAACCATACAGCATCAAAGCCGCACATACCTGCAATCTCAACTATTCTTGGGTCACACAGGTTTAATTTTATTGATTTTGCAACCTTACCTGCTCTCATTGTTTCTAACACTCTGCTTTTGCGCATTTTCATTCTCATTTCCTTTTAAATAAATTTATTATCTTGTAGACGACCTCACTGCTCAGGTGAGTGTTCATGCTATGTAATACAAAACTATATTATGTAAGCCGGGTAAATCCTTTATATGCTTTTTCACAACGCAGAAATTTTTCCGGTTCACCGCTCTCTACTGCTTTCGCTATACTTCTAAATGCTTTATTCAACGCTGCCTCATATATTACTACATGTTCCTCTTTATGTGCAAAACTGCCGTAATATGCTGTATTTCCCAATACGCTCTGATCGAGAAGTTCCTGCGTCAGTAGTGTTGAAAGAACCTGCGGCTTATCGTGATTAAACGAAAAGTGTGTTAATGCCGGACGACCCTCTATGGTTATTGAGAGATTGTAAGCGTCTGCTGCATTTTTCCAAATATTCTGTATCCTTGTCCCTGTTTTCAGGAGATATTCTGCAACCTGCTGCTCTTTAAGTTCCTTAATAGTAGCTATAGCTGCCGCTGAACCCACCCTTTCTGTCCAATAGGTTGAGGAGATAAAGGTCTCCTGTGCATACTGCATTATTTCTTTTTTCCCGACGAGTGCAGCACAGGGAAAACCATTACTGATTGCTTTTGCATATACTGCAATATCGGGTGTTACTGAATAGAGTTGGTGTATTCCGCCGTGTACATACCTCCAGCCGGAAGTAACTTCATCAAAGACAAGAACTGCTCCGGCTTTTTTTGCTTTTTCTTTTACTTTTTGCAAAAAATTATTTTCAGGTTCCTGATAGCGGAAAGGTTCCATTACAACAGCTGCAATATCTCCAAGCGCCAATGCTGCATCAAGTTCTTCTATTGCATTATAATGAAAAGGGATTGCTGTCCCTTTCAAACCTGAAGGAACTCCCAGTGGCTGCAGCCCTTTAAGTAAATGATCACCCAGCTGATCCCCATCCCGTAAATTTCCTGCCAAATACCAGTCGTGCCACCCATGGTAGCCGCAGAATACTATCCTGTCCTTTCCTGTACCAGCTCTGGCTATTCTTACCACTTGTGCCAGAATCTCGCCGCCTGATCGGGCATAACGCACCATACCAGCCCAGGGGTGAAGTTCAAGTAGCTGTTCAGCAAGTTCAACCTCCTCCGGGAAATTCAAAGAGCACATGGAGCCGTTGGCCACTACTTTCTGAACCGCTTCATTTACTTTTTTATCAGCATATCCCAGCAAACAGGAACCAATTCCCATTGTAGAGAAATCGAGGAAATTATTTCCATCAAGATCCTCAATTGTGCAGCCCGATGCTTTTTTTGCATAGGGAGGCCAAAGGCCCGGAGCATATAATTCTGCTCTCTTACTAAGCAACTGTGTGCCGCCAGGAATTATTTTTTTTGCCCTAGTGTATAGAGCCTGACCTTTTACTGTATCCATTACTTACCGACCTCCACTTATATGCAAATCTTTTCTTATTTAAAAAGTTTACTTTAACAAATTTCAAATTCAAATCTCTTATCAAAAACTTCAAAAGCCTATTTTAAAAATGGATCAAGCTCCTAGCTTAATCTTGTTGAATTTTAAAAATTGGCTCATGTTATGGGTATATATTGTTATAACCAATTTACAAAGTGAATTGTATTACACCCGCTACCCTGCGTCAAGAAAAACTCTGAAAAAACTTTACCGCATTATGAAAGAAAATATTCTCAATATCCAAGGAACTAACCTGTAACATTCCCGCCGCCTGCTTCTGACAACGCAGCTGCTCATAGACCACAAATGTACAACGATTATCACAGTGTTCCAGCACGGATTCCTCAGAAAACGCTTTCCACCCATTACCAAAAGTAATGTACTTCCCCCGCCAAGATCCGGCAGCAACATTATCAGTTCCAAACAATATACGTTCACGGTCAAAATACCGTAACAGTAATGCATGTGTGTAGGTGTCATTCACCGCGGAGGTATCAACCCAGACAGTAGGTATTTTTGCATATTGATGAATAGCATCTTCCAAATGAACAGAATTGAAGGCTCTTGCACAATGTGCCAATACCCACTTTATGTTGGGGTATTTCTTTGAGTAGACCTCCAAATCACGTATATTTTCTTTATCGGCTGGTCCGGTCCGCTTTGACAGGTGCAGAACAATAGCCAACCCAAAGTTGTCTGCAACAGCCATCTGGGATTCAGGAAAAAAATCTTTTATACGAGCATCAGCAGGATTTTCTGCAAAGGTTCTGTACGGTTTCAAAACAGTAACCTTTTTATCCTTAATATGCTGCTGCAGATATGATTCAGAAAAATCAGGATGAACCAGCATTCCGATCTCGGCAAACAAAAAGTCCGCAGCTCCGCTAGATCTCATCTCCTGTACTTCGGAAGCTACCCAATTATTATGACTGGTATAATCAATATCACATAATGGTGTAGGCAAAGCGGTATATCCTATTTTTCTTCCGGGAAAAATCGTACGGCTCCATGCATGCATATCTTTAATTGAATTGTTCATCTGTAACAGAGAGTCAGGCTCCTGATTATCTGCCGCATCTTTTTCATGCCAGATATGCGTATGGAAATCAAAAATCTTTTCCGGAACAAAGGAATCAAGTTCCTTTTCCCAAATTTTTTTATCAAAATCTGTATATTTTGGAAATTTATTATCCATAAACTGCTCCTCTAATCCTGTAATTCGTTAAAATACGCACGAGCTGTTTTTAGGATCCATTCATACCGGTCAAAATCAACTTCCGGTGGAACAGAGTGATCTGAATGAAAAATAAATCCTCCATCTTTACCTATGGTAACTTTAAACCTTATTTCATTTTCCAGTTCATCCAGAGGACCGGACATTTTGACTACTG
>CAZMOX010000156.1:0-5111 GCA_964567895.1 uncultured Spirochaetales bacterium
GAAAATAGCACTTCTGATTGTAATTTGCACTAATTCAGGGTATGCTTGATTCAGAGGTGTGATATGGCAAAAAATAGAAGTTTTTTTAAATCTTTGTTTACATTAATCGTATTGGCAGCAATTGCATTTGCTGTTGTGTATTTCTTTTTTCCTGAACAATCTGAAAAATATTTTTCAATCAGTTGGGAGTCCCGATCCGGAGGAACTGACGCTGAAATGGATGCGGCAGTCGAAGATGTTCTTACCAGCATTTCTGGAGCAATGGAGGATGCAGGAGCTACAAAAGATGAGGTGGAAAAAGCCCTTTCGGAAATTGATGTTGATGATTTGAAAGAGGCTATTGAACTCGCCTGGGATGAAGGGAAAGATGCTGTCGGTATTTTTGTTAATCAAATTACCGATAAAATGGATTTTGGTTCATTGGATCTGGACAGAGTCAAGGATGGTATAGCTGACAATTTAAATAAGATTGATTTCTCTAATGCAATGAATTTAATTAAAGATAATCTTGAAAAAGGTCTCAAAGACCTTACCAAAGCAGTTAAGGATGCCGTAAACTGAGTCCGATAAAACTTACCTTTCTGGGAACAGGCACATCTCATGGAATTCCGGTAATAGCTTGTAGTTGCAAGATTTGTACATCCCGGAATCCTCGCAATACCCGAACCCGTTCATCAGTGTTGATAACTGATGGGAATATACAGGTGGTTATTGATACAGGTCCGGATCTCAGAACACAGTTTATCCGGGGAAATGTTACTAGGCTGGATGCTGTGCTTCAGACCCATGATCATGCCGATCACCTTAATGGAATTGATGATGTGAGAGTATTTACCCGTGAAAAACCGATGCCGTTTTATGCATCTCAGGAAGTTATTGATGAAACCCGGAAAAGATTTTCCTACATTTTTTCAAAGCAGATTCCAGGGATCGGAACTCCATCTCTGGATATGCGGGTTGCAGATCCGAAAGGTTTTAAGATAGGTTCTTTGGAGATTGTTCCCATTCCAATTTATCATGGCTGTAAAACTATATTGGGTTATCGGATAGGCAGTATTGCCTATCTTACTGACTGCAGCGGGATACCGGAAGAGAGTTATACACTATTGCAAGGTATTGGAACCTTAATTGTTGGAGCTTTAAGATATCGGCCGCATCCTACCCATTTCTCAATTGATCAAGCCCTGGCTGTATCTGAAAAAATCAACCCTGAGAAAACATATCTTACCCATTTTTGTCACGATGTTGATCATGCTGTTATAGAAAAAGAACTGCCTGCCGGAGTTTATCCTGCTTATGACGGACTGGTAATCGAGGAGACGGAGAGTATATGAATCAAAAAAAACAATTTCTGGTGGTAGATGGGTATGCGTTGATATACCGCTCATATTTTGCATTTATAAACCGGCCGATCAGAGATTCTTCAGGACGCAATGTCTCTGCAGTATTTGGTTTTTTCCGAACGCTGTTTGCGTTGCTTAAAGAACATAAACCCGAATATATTGCTGTTGCTATGGATTCAAAGACTCCCACATTCAGACATGATATGTATCCTGAATACAAGGCTACCCGGGACAAGACACCTGATGACCTGCGAAGCCAGATTCCTCTGGTGGAGAAAGCACTTAATGGCGCCGGAGTCAGCTGTTTGCGCCAGAATGGACTTGAAGCCGATGATCTGATTGCAACACTTGCCCATAATTGCACGATGGATGGAATGGAGTGTATGATTCTTACCGGCGATAAGGATTTAATGCAGCTCATTGGGGATTCTGTTTATATGCTTCGCCCGGTTAAAGGCGAATATATTCGGTTCGATGCACAAACGGTGTATGATCATCTGGGCGTTCGCCCTGATCAGGTTGTTGATTATTTGTCCCTGATAGGTGATTCCTCTGATAATGTTCCCGGGGTGAAAGGAATTGGACCCAAAGGTGCGGTAAAACTGCTTGCAGAATATGGAGATCTCGATACGATTTACAATCATCTTAATGATATACCTGCCGGGGCATCTAAAAAACTTGGTGAAAGCAGAGAGAATGCATTCTTGAGTAGAGATTTGATCGTTCTTCAAAAAGATGCGGAATGTGAGACCATAAAGATTGAAGATCTGGCTATGTCAGATGTTGACTGGACAGGAGCTGTACCGGTGTTTCAGGAGATTCAGTCTTCAAGCCTGGTCGCGGTAGCCGGCGGAGGGACGGAGGAAATACGTTTAGCCCGCAAAGGAAATCAGGTAGAAAAAAGCAGTGCAGATGCTGAAGAGGAGAAGTTTTTAGGGAAACTTACCGGAAAAGGATCTTATAAAACTGTTGACTCAATTACACAACTTCGGGAAATCATTATTCAGGCTCTTGAAAAAGGTGAGGCGGCATTTGATATCGAGACAGATAGTATTGATGACATGAAGGCCATACCTGTGGGTTTCTCAATATCATGGGAACCCTGTAAAGGATCTTATATCCCATTGCATGCTGGAGGGGCTAAGGAGTTGCCTGAGGATGAGGTCAGGACAGAGTTAAAACAACTTCTTGAAAACCCGGATATGAAAATCATCGGACAAAATTATAAATACGATTATAAAGTTCTAAATAGGTGGGGGATACACCAGCCTGCAATTTATTTTGATACCATGGTTGCAGCATGGCTGCTCGATTCAACAGCAGCAGCTTTCAATATGGACCGGCTTGCAGAAACCTATTTAAACTACACCACCATAAAATATAGTGATGTTGTTCCCAAGGGATTTCTTTTTCCGGATATTGAACTTGCGAAAGCTTCTGAATATGCAGCAGAGGATGCTGATGTGACATATCGCCTCTATCTCATGCTTAACTCTCTTATAAAAAAACGTGGTATGGAAAATGTAATGTACCGTGTTGAAATGCCGATTCTCAAAATTCTTGCAGATATGGAACTGAGCGGAATGAAGATTCTCCCTGAACAGTTAAAAAGCTACGAAATTGAATTGAAAGAGCGTTTGGCAGTGATAAAAGAGGAGATTTTTAAAGAGTGTGGACATGAATTTAATGTAAACTCCCCGAAACAGCTTCAGGAGGTTCTTTTCACTGAACGTGGGTTACGTACCATAAAAAAAACAAAAACCGGATTCTCAACAAACGTAGCGGTGCTTGAGGAACTTGCCAGGGTTGATGTTATCCCCGGACTGATTCTTCAGCACAGAAGCCTGGAGAAACTCCGTAATACCTATGTAGAAGCTTTACCTGTACTTATTAATCCTGCTACCGGAAAACTGCATACATCTCTTCTGCAAACTGGTACTGCAACCGGACGGCTTTCTAGTAAGAATCCGAATCTCCAAAATATTCCTATCCGCAGTGAGGATGGAAGAAGGATTCGGTCTGCTTTTATTCCAACCGAAGGTTTTACATTTTTGTCAGCGGATTATTCTCAAATTGAGTTGGTAGTACTGGCGCATTTTGCTGATGATCCCGGATTAAAAGAAGCTTTTATTTCAGGTATTGATGTACATAATTATACCGGAGCACTGATCTTTGGTGTTGATCCGGAGGCTATAACTGCTGAACAGCGCAGGATTGCAAAAACAATAAATTTTGGCGTTATGTATGGGATGTCGGCTTATAGATTATCTCAGGAATTGGGTATACCGCGGTCAGATGCTGCAATTTTTATTGAAGCATATTTTCAGAGATATTCCGGTGTTCGAAAATTCATTGATACTACAGTTGAGAATGCGGAGAAAACCGGGAAAGTAATGACACTTCTCGGGCATGAGCGTGTTATTCCTGGTATTGTCAGTAGAAATAAAAATGAGCGGTCCGGCGCAGAGCGTATTGCCGTGAATACACCGATTCAGGGGACCGCAGCTGATATCCTGAAACTTGCCATGATTGGTATTCAGGAGCAAATAGATCGGAAAAACCTGGTTTCGCGGATGATCCTGCAGGTGCATGATGAGTTGATTTTTGAGGTTCCGGAAAATGAGATTGATACGATGCGCGAGCTTGTCAGGACCGAAATGGAAGGGGCTGTAGTTCTTAATGTTCCCCTTCGGGTGAGTTTGGAGACTGGCACCAGTTGGGGGGACTTGCATTGATGACTGTTGTGGGACTTACCGGTAGAATATGTTCCGGAAAAAATCTTGCAGCAGAATACTTTTCTGAACTAGGATATGTGCTGGTTGATGTAGATCATTTGGGGCATGAAATTCTGGATCGTGAGGTGAATACTGTTGCTGAGATTTTTGGGAGTGATATTAAAAAGAGGGATGGAGGTACAGACAGAGAGCTCCTTTCCAGAAAAGTATTTAATAACAATAATTTGTTAAAAAAGCTTGAAAATTTTCTCCATCCTCTCATGGTAGAAACATGTAATAACATTATTTCCGGTTTAGCTAGTAATTCTCCCGGAATTGTTCTGAATGCTGCTATATTGTCACGAATGGAATTAGACACTCTTTGTGATTCCGTTTTATTTATCTTTGCCCCATTTTATATTAGGTTTTTACGAGCCCGGAAATCGCGGGGAATGAATCTAAATAGTTTTGTAAAAAGAAATAAAAACCAGAGAGATATTAAATTAAAAAATTTGACCGGGGAGTATAAAGTTTTTAGGGTTATTAACATTGGAAGTACTAGAGATCTGCACAAAAAGCTTGATTCTATAGCGAAAATATTGGATATTGTAAGTTAATTGAGGCAATTTTTAAAATAGAAGATTTAATGAAATAGCTTTTAAGAAAATTGTTTCTTTATCGGGATTAATAAGGGTTTATAATGAGAAACAGAACTGTATTATGGGTTCTCTTTTCAATAACACTAACTATACTCATTATTGTTACTGCAGGATTAATCTATTTTTATCCCGGTCGAAGTGTATTACGACCCCTTTTGGCTACATTCGACAGCGATAAAGTTACGATTAGAATTATCCCACAGATTCCTGCAGCATCAACTCGTAAACCTACTACAGGCTCTGTAATTATCGACGGCAGGAGAGCAGATCTCCCTGAAATGGCTCCAGACCAGGAAGAAACTACAGAGATTACCGACAAACCCATTATCGAAGAGACTAAAGAAGCTGTTGCTGAACCTATCGTTGAAGCGATAACTGAGGTTTTAGAAGAAGTA
>CAZMOX010000157.1:0-5089 GCA_964567895.1 uncultured Spirochaetales bacterium
TAACTGTTTTCTAACACCTTATAAGGGAATCATATCACCTGGCACCGGATGCAAGTAGTAACAGATTCAAAGTTGGAGGGTAAGGATCCCTGGAAAATTCGATCCACAAGTTCAGGATGCAGCTGTTTGGCTTTTTCAATTAATCCTTTACTAGGTTCAAGACCATAAACATCACATCCTTCAAGATGAAGCATTGACAGATCTCTTGCTGAACCACAACCTATATCTAATACAGTGTTATCTTTGGTAATAAAATGCGGAAATAACTGCTCAAAAGGAGAATCTATTGATTCATACATTGCGGAAATTTCTTTTGCGTTATCCTCATAATAAGCTGCAGTTTGTTTATCCATAAGTAGATAGTATGAGATTGATCATTTCTGTCAAGTAGTATGGTTGATCTGCGTGTGAAATATATTGAATCTCGGCTTATAAAATTAAATGGTTTGCGGAATATATAAAACTGTTATAGAATACGCTTAAGATGTTTTAATGAGTAGATAGTTGACGAATTCAAATATAAAACATCGTCAGCTAGTTTCGGCAGCGGCCTTGTATTGAATATTTTCTTCAACTCATACCTGTTTTTTTCTTGCAAAACAAGATCAAATCCCAATTCCTATACCCAAGTGCATTTCCTTCTTTTATTCTGGTATGTCCTTTTCCGAAATTCGGGCTTTAGTTTGTAGATATTGTGTATAGGTCATTGTGTGATGTGTTCCTCTTGAGATGATCCCATACTATATATACTTGGAAATCAGAGCAAAATATTCAAAAATTCTGAGATTTTTTGAGATTATTGAGAAAAGATTAGTCTGAAAATTATACTTGCAGGAAAACTAATCTGTATTACGAGTTATACGGCTAGGACTAAACATAACAGGGTGTATGAAGGGATTATATGCAAACCCATAAATGCAATAATGAATCTTTGCCCTTATTATACAAAAGGGGCAAATAAATTATGTTAGCCAGACCCTTCGGGCTATGAATATAAAAAAGGAATAAAAGTGGTCAATTATCATAGATTAATTTTAGCTTTAACGGATGAGGAACTTGAACATTTTACAGAAGATTGGATTAATGCAAAAAAAAAGTCATTTTACGAAATTACCTCATTTGCAGGATCTTCAGATATGGGACGTGATGTTGTAGCCTTTCTTTCTTCCAAAAAACATGAAGGAGAATGGTATAATTATCAGTGTAAACAATATAGAAAGAATTTACCTACCAATACTGCATTACTTGAGATAGGAAAGATTCTGTATTTTTCATATTTAGGTAACTTTACCCCACCACAAAAATATTATTTTGTTGCTCCTCGAGGGATAAATAGAAATTTGGAAAACTTAATATATAAGCCAATTGAATTCAAAAAAAGGCTAATTAATGATTGGGATAAAGTATGTTCAAAAGAAATAATTGATGGAAAATCCATTATTCTTGAAAAAGAATTATTTGCATTTGTAAGCGAGTACGATTTTTCAAGAATAGAAAGAATAAGAATGAATGAAATTCTATTAGATCCAGATATTACCCCAGTTTTGTTTAAATGGTTTGGAAAAGATCCTGGCCCAGCCCCTGAAGGGGTTGTCCCAAAAGAGGTGAGTTTAAAGGAATCACATTATCTTTCTGAATTAATTTCTGCATATTCAGAAAGAGAAAAGAAAGAATATCACACTATTGAAGATTTTTCTGGGAACAAAAACTACTTAGAACATCTTAAAATACAAAGAATTAGATTCTATGATGCGGATGCTTTTAAACGCTTTTATAGAGACAATACTGAAAATGAAATAATAGATAACTTTGAGAAAGAAGTATTTCATGGTGTAATTGATAAATGCTATGAGCCCTACCATGATACTCTTGAGAAAATTAACTCTATCATGACTCATGCTGGGATAATTCAAACAACGGGGTGTTTAGCAAAACATACACCCATATCTGTCAAACAAGGGGTTTGTCACCATTTTGTAAATGATGGCAAACTTAAATGGAAAAATTAGAAATGCTAAATGGCCCCAAATTACCACTATTTAATAGTCCTCTTGAGACAGGAATTAGAACGTTAATTCTCCTTGATGTAGCTTTCCCTAAATCCTTTGATTTAACAACACTAATATGGCTTGATCATCTAGTTGTACACACTGGTGATTTGGGTGGGCCAGAAAGTCTTCATCCAGATGTATCCTCTCGTAGTGGTGAGTTATTAGTCAGAAGGTCTCTTATTGATGATGGTTTATTATTAATGAGACAGATGCATTTAGTTTCATTAATAGAGACTAAAGAAGGGTTGTTTTTTGCTTCTACTGATTATGCGAGACCGCTAATCGATTTATTGTTTGAGAAATATACTCTTGAATTAAAGCAAAGAGCAAAATGGTTAATTAGTCATATTAATGCTTTAAACGAAGGTGATTTAAAAAAAATAATCGAAAAAAGAATGGGGCTTTGGGATGTTGAGTTCCAATTGTCAGAAGGACTAAATGATGGCAAATAATAGGATAATTATTAGATATATTTTATTTACAGGAAGTAAAAGAAAGGCTTCAAAAATCAATTTTAAACCAGGTGTTAATTTGGTTTATGGTGCATCAAATACAGGGAAATCTTTATTATTAAAAGTATTAGATTTTATGTTTGGTGGAAAGGATCCTTTGCCAGACATTCCAGAGCGACAAGGATATGAAAAAATTCTATTAGGATTCTCAATAACAAATGTTGGAGATATGACTTTAGTGAGATCTCCAAATGGAGGTGATTTTTATCTATATAAAGAGCTGATTAAAGAACATAATGAAGAAACTGACTTTGAAATATTAACTGTGGGCAATGCTAGAAAAGGGGCAAGAAGTTTATCCCAGTTTCTATTAGAGAATTTAGGTTTTGCAGGGAAAAGGTTAGCAAAATCAGTTGCAGGTGTTACTGAAAATATTAGCATTAGAGATTTTTCATCGTTCTTTTTAGTTAATGAAACAACTATACAAAGCGAAAAATCAGCTATTGAAGGAGATCTCGGTCCCTTAAAAACCACAAGAGAAAGAAGCTTTTTTCGTTTACTTCTCTCGGCTAGTGATGATAGTTCAATTAATCAAGTGCCAGATAAAAAAATATATGCTACATCAAAAAAAGCAAAAATTGAAATACTGAATGAAATGTTAGAAGAAATAAAAGGACGACTTGAAAAAGAATTTCCAGACCAAAAAGATCTTACATCTCAATATCAGCGATTGGCCAATACTATATTACATATTAATGATTCTTATTCCATTATTGATAAATCTCTAACAGAAATAATAACAAAAAAACAAGAATTAGAAGAGATTAAAGGAACAAAGATAAAAGGATTAAATGATATAGAGCAGCATAGTAATAAATTCAAACAGCTCGAAGATATCTATAATTCAGATATTGAAAGATTAAAATCTCTCGAAGAGGCTGGTCACATTCTAGCTATAACAGTCGATAGAAACTGTGACTTATGTGGTGCAACACCTGAAAATCAAATTTTCAAAAAGGGTATTGAAGATATTGAAAAATCACGAGTTGCTGCAAATGCAGAAATTGAAAAAATCAAATTATTACAAAATGAATTAAGGTTTGCTCAGAATGATCTAAGTCAACAAAAAGATGGATATCAGAAAGAAATAAATGAGCTTGATCAAGAATTTAATAATACAGAGAAAAATTTTCTTAGCAAAAATGATGAATTATCAAGAATACAGAATAAACTATTTGGAAGTTATAAAATTCTAGATAAAGTAAAGGAAGGGCTTTCCTTAATTGAACAAAAGAAGGAATTACTTATCAAAGTAAAGAATGAAGAAACAGATAAGTTTTCAAATGTAGAAAAGCCTAATTTAGATATTCCAGATAATCTAATACATCTATTATGTTTGAAAATGTCTGAAGTTTTAAAGGCTTGGGACTTTCCTGGTGATTGTTCTGTATCTTTTGATGAAAAGAAATATGATGTAATTATTGACGGTAAACTACGCACTAATAACGGAAAAGGTGTAAGAGCAATTACTCATTCTGCTTTTAAAATAGCATTACTACTCCTATGTAAAGAAAAAGATTTACCATATCCGGGATTTCTTGTATTAGATTCTCCATTGGTTACTTATAGAGATCCCATAGTAAATTCTAAAGATGGTGAATTATCTGATGATGAAAAAGAACTGGCAAGTACAAATTTAAGGGAATTATTTTTTAAATATCTTTCTGAAAAAACGGATTTAGGTCAATTCTTGATTCTTGAGAATGTAGATCCTCCAAGTAATATTTTAGATTATGCAAATGTAGAATTGTTTTATGGAAATTCAGAGTCTGGAAGAGAAGGACTATTTGTGAATGATTAGTTAAATGAATGGCTAATACTAAGGATTGATTCGACTTTAAAGGTCGAACACGTTAATCTTCAAATAATAATAAAGTTACTTGAGACCTTTAATGTCGATTTCAATCCATTGTTCCTGAAGGCCAAAGAAAGAGCCTCCCCCATAGGAGTATATAGGGTATTGCTAAGAAATCCTGTTCCTTTTAAGGTAAAACAGGATTTTAAATCTTTCAAAAATCTTGTTTTATTTCTTTATGTTTTACTATTAACCTGATTTAACACAGGGGATAGTATATTTTCAGTTCAAAATAACTGATTTCCAGTAAAACCCAAGTCATGGGGATATACCTCCCTCATGATTAAAGCTTGAGGCATTCTTCTTCTATTCGGCAATTTACCATAAAACATTTTCAAGTGAAAGTAGAGCCTCTTATTCTCGTGTTGTTTGGGAGAATGGAAAACATATATTTCATGGTTTTCCCACATGAAGAGCAGAAGAGATAGATTTTTTCAGGAACCTCTTCCGCTACTTTATTCATAACAGAATTAAATCCTTCTACGATTAACCTGAGCTTATCATAATCCAGAGAAAATGAAGAATGCATAAAACCATAATGTCGAACCTTCATAAACCCTGATGGTAAAACATGCAGAAGATACTTTTGAATAAAATTCAATACGTCCAAAGAAGTTATAATAACCTTGGAAGTCTCACGGTTTGTGTAGGTAAAATATACTCGTCTATTA
>CAZMOX010000158.1:0-5065 GCA_964567895.1 uncultured Spirochaetales bacterium
TATCCGATAGGGAAACCGTGATTCCCGGCCTTCCGCGTATGCCGCAGCATAGATAATCCGGATAAAATCTTCCATACTCTCTATCATCTCAACAGCCGGTGTACCGCTGCCGTCTTTTGCACACCGCTCATCGAGAAATAAGGCGATCTTTTTCGGAGAGAGCTGGTTTTGAATCTTCATACGCATCTCCAACTCCATCTGCTCCAAATCGAATTCAGGCGGCACCACTGCTGCAAGATCAATATCATCTTTTTTCGCAAACCGCGGTGTATAGAGAGACTTTGCTGTCAGAGACGAGCTGTTAACAATACGGGGGGCTACAGTCCATGTCAGCTTACTATCACTACCAATTGATTGAATAATATTCTGAATTTTCCCTTGAATTGATGAATCAGCATAGATTTTTGCTTTTATTTTCTCTGTTGAAATCCGTGAGTATTGCCGGTTCTTATCATCTATCTCTTCCAAAATAGGATCCAGACTCCGCAGTTCATCACGAATCTCGTGCAGCATGGATAGTAATAATTTCATTGCGGCTTTTTTATCCACATTCTTTATAATAGCCAGACGTGAAGAGGAGCGCTCAAGCCATGGCTGATCAGCAAGGAATGCATTGGCAGCTCGTATAATTTGAGGACGATACTTCGACAGGTTCTCTGACGTTTTCAAACGGGTATATGCTTTATCAACAATCTCCTGCATATAGAGATCGTAATGTATATGAAGAAGTTCTTTTACCTCCGCATTTTCAGAAAACATACGCTCAATATGAATTTTCATGTTTTGAGAGAGTGTCTTTAATGAATCAATCAACTTCCGGGTATGATCCCACGCGTTCAGAACCGTATGATGCCCCTGCTCACCCGCGGCTTGTGAACAGAGAGACGAATATATCCCGATAATATGGCTTTCATATTCAACTTGCATTCCTTTGACAACTTCCACTATTGCCTGGTAAAATGGCCGGGACCATATAGTGATATTTATCATCTGCGTATAATCGGCAAGAATTTCCTCACTCATCCACCCATACGCAATAAGCTTCCTTAGGAACAAAGATGCAAGTGATCTGACACTCGGTTCCGCAAGCTCCTCATTCTCATCCAGATCAGTTATGATGCGTTCAGCCAGACCTGATTCATCACTTAAGTACTCTTCAAAGGAGGATACTACCAGTTCCCGTTCCACGCCGTTACTGTAAGTCTCAAACAGCCGGTAATAGCGGAGCAGCAACAAACTATAATGTTCACGATGTTTTGAGGTTAAGGGGAAGAAAAAATTTTGCGGAACTTCAGAGAAGAGCGTGTGTGCCATAGTAACAGAATAATATCAAACAAGGAAATTCAACGCAACTGCTTATCTGTCATACGTAGAAATTATTTAAGGGGTCAGACCCCTTTCCGTAAGACCCCTTTCCGTAAGACTACCCGAGCCTGGATAGCAAAAATGTTTGCTTTGATGCAGCCAAGAGACAGATTTCAGGATATCGTCAAATCCTCAGATGTGCTGTTTTGGAAAAGGGGTCAGACCCCTTTTTCAAAACCTATCCCTTACTGCAATCCCGGCATTTTGAATCTTAGCACCACTTCACCTGTTTCACGGTCAACTTCGATCGCTTTTTTTGTATCACTGTCTACCATGTCTTTTCCTGTTGCCATTTGGAAAAGAGCATTCAAAAAGGTCATACCCTGATTCAATACCGATTCGAGCTGCTCTGATTTAGCGGCTGAATCTGTAGAAGCTCCACTGGCAGGCACAGAAGAATCATCATCAGACTCTTTCCCATCAGGCTCTTCCCCGTCAAACTCTTCGGCAGCCACATCAATAGTATTTTCACTTTCGGATAAAATGTTCGGGTTCAAGAAATGTGGTGTCTGCTCATCGAGCTCGGGCTGTTCCGTTTTTTTCGGTGACTCAACAGGCTCTTCCCCAAACATTGCCCTGATTTGGTTGACAAACTTAGCCTTATTCTCCTGGCTAAAATCAACCTCATCGACCCCACCTGACAACACCGCATCAAAGAGTTCCTGTTTCAGATTGATGGCCGCAAAAACTTTTTCTTCAATTGAGTTTTTGGTTACCAGGTTCACTACATTGATCTTGGAGCTTTTTTGTCCAATCCTGTTGACACGTCCTATCCGCTGATTAAGCCGTGCCGGATTCCATGGCAATTCAAAGTTAATTACACAATCAGCGCTCTGCAGGTTAAGACCAACCCCGCCGGCATCAGAGGAGAGAAATACTTTGCAATCGGGATTATTATCAAACTCATCAATGAGCTTTTGCCGCTTTTGCGTAGGAATTTTACCCGTTAACTCCACAAAATCTATTTCCATATCTGACAGTACTTTGCCAATCAGATAGGTCATGGTCGTCCATTCTGAAAACAAAACAACCTTGCGTCCATTTTCGACAACCAAATCCCGCAGAATATTTGCAAGTTCAGCTAGTTTGGGAGAGATATTTGTTTGTCTGTCTATAAGATATGTTGAATCACATACCATCCGCATAGAGAGAAGGATTTTCTGCAGTCGTTTGATATCCATTGGTGTCAGTATTTTTTTGTTGAGTATACCAAACATGCTTGAAAGGTAACCCTGGTGAATTTCTTCCTGCTCTCTTGTCAGATCCAGATAATACGTATTCACAATCTCGTCAGGCAGACTGTCGAACACTTCCTCCTTTCTGCGGCGAATGATCAGGCTTTTTAATTTGTTATGTATTACTTCCAGATTTCGATAGCCGAGAACCTTATTATTACTGCTTTTACTCATATTAAAATGATTAGCCGCGAAAGCCCATAAGGGTGTCAGCAGCGTATGATCTGAAAATTGAACGATCCCATATACATCCACGAGCTTGTTTTCCAATGGTGTTCCCGTTATTACCAACGAGTGGCTTCGTGGGATTGAGAGAAGTGCCTGATGCGTTTTGGTCTCAAAGTTTTTAATTCGCTGGGCTTCATCGAGAATTATAAAGTCGGGAGACCATCTTATAATAGTAAGAAGGTCCCTCATGACGGCCTCATAATTGGTAATTTTAATAAAAGATGTATCTTCTTCATATATCTTTTGCCGGTTTGCTTTACCCCCGGAGACCACAATGGATGTTAAATTGGAAAATTTATCGATCTCCCGCTTCCACTGATCCTTCACAGAGGCTGGAGTGATAACCAATACTTTTGTAAAACCAAATATTTGTCTTTTCATTTCTGCAACGGTAATGGCCTGCAAGGTCTTCCCCAGTCCCATTTCATCGGCAATTATTGCATCTTTTTTAAAGAGAGCGAACCTGACCCCCTCCTTCTGATAAGGATATAACTCCGTATTCAGAAAAGAATAGTCTGGATCAAATACACGTTTAAGTTTGCTGACCTCTTTTTGATAGAGAAGGTCTTCCATCCGCTGCAGAAGGTATTCATCGAATTGAAGGCTGCTGATGCCGTCTGTGTTATGGTAAAATTTATAGAGTTGATTAATTGAGTCCCGTGTATAGATCATTTTTTCATTAAAAAGTTTGTCAATTATGCCGTGCAGCTCCAGATCATCAATTTTCTCATAGTAACATTCCGGTGCCTGAAGACGGGAATTCCAGAAAATATGTATAAATGGGAAGACTTCTATTGCTGCTTGTTTAAGAAATCCCTTCTCCTTTTTGAATTGATTGTACACAAACAGCAGATGTTTACAGACTCCAAGATGGTTTGTTGTAAAATCCGGACAAGTGCAATGTCCTGTTTTTTGGGCTGGCGAATGAATCGTTACGGTATATTCACGGTTTTTTTCAGTTCTTACAATATGTCTTCCTTTATACGTTTCTCCTCGGAGCAATATCAAATTTTCCTTATGTGCCCGGTCTTTTCTGCTTTCAAGAGCAAGGTTCCTGATCTCTTCAGGGGTAAGATATTCGTTACCGGTTTCATTACTCAGGTTATTATGCTGTTCCCGTTTCTGTTTGTGTGCAATATCAAGACAGGCAGCTACAATATGTTTGCACCCATCATGCGGGAAGGGGCAGGAACATTGAGCCGTAACCTGTTCGCCTTCAAGATTTACATTTACTGAATAATCCCCGTAATTACCGCTCATTGTATAGGAATAGATACTATTATTGCTGTCTGCTTCCTCAAGGGAATAATTACCAAGAAGGTAAATGTTTTCTCCTCTGGTAAAAATAATATCCGAATTCGCTACGTTCTGTTTAATAGTCTTGTTTGTGAGAATTTCCATGCGGCTACCCCAGTTAATTTATGATTGTTAAAGATAACATCTTTGTTATTTTTGATCTACATTGGAAAAGGGATCTGGTTTGGAAAAGGGGTCAGACCCCTTTTCCACACTGTGTGTTGACAATTACTTGGCAGGTCGTTATATTTGTCTTACAAATAATACAACCTTAATTCAAGGAGAAATTCCATGGTTACTGTTAGATTGCCTCAAGAATTGGAAACAGAGCTAAACTCACTGGTCGCTACTACGGGCAGAACAAAAAGTTTCTATCTTACAGAAGCCCTAAAGTACTATCTAGAAGATATGCAAGATAGATTTGAACTTGAAAAGGCTATCAAGGATTTTTACAACGGAAATCAGAAAACCTACTCCTCTGAAGAGTTGCGAGAAGAATTCGGCTTATGATCTGGGCTGTACGTTATAGCGAAAGCGCAGCAAAGCAAATGAGAAAAATGGATCGCTACACCACGAAGCAGATTCTTAATTATATGGATGAGATTGCAAAACTGGAAAATCCTTTTACCAGAGGCCATGGTCTCATAGAAAATAAAAAAGGGACTTGGCGCTACAGAGTTTCGAACATACGTATATTGTGCGAAATCCGGAACCTGGAATTAATAATACATGTAGTTTCAGTAGAACACAGACGAGAGGTCTATCGATAATACTTTAGATGAAAGGAATGGAAGTTTTCTTAAAAACCTGGTAGTTAGTAGTGTAAAAAGTGACTGGCACTGCCTTCTTAATTGCATCATTTTGTGATACAATTATGCAATTACATTTACTATGAGGCAATTAACCAGGAGGGTCTCTTATGCATGAATTCGACTATATAG
>CAZMOX010000159.1:0-5031 GCA_964567895.1 uncultured Spirochaetales bacterium
GGTTTAATATGGATCAATGAATACCAGGTTTTCCCAAATTGCCTGCGTACATCTAAAACGATACTATTGTGATTCTCGTCTGCCAATCACCAGTACCAACTGCTGTCATAGAAAAGATACATGAGAACTCTTCTCCACTCTCTGCATACCCGGCTAATATGGACTGATCATCTTCTTCGCTGTTTTTCTCAATAAAATATCTCACTTTCATTGGCGAACCGGAGCCTTCAATATTTGGATACGCAATTCCATCAATACCAAATGTATTATTTTTAAATTTTACAATCGTTCCTTTTGCAAATCCAGCTAACCCTTCTTCTTCATCAAAAGAAGAATAATGAATAAGATTGCATGAACTAAAGAAAATAAGTAATGGGAGTAGTATTGCTATAAGATTTCTATACATATGATTGAATCTCCAAAAAATATTTTATGGTGCTGGATACGCAACATTAAATGGTATATATACCAAATCATTTACCGCATTGGTAATCTGAACAGTAGTAGTACAGTATACAGCATTTTCTGCCCTACTATAAATACTTGCTATTATTGCATCATCAGAAGGAATATTAATTTTGTACCACCATAGTATTCCCGATTCCGTTACATGATTGATCCAGTAATTCCTCCCGATAGCATTATTATGATAATCCATGGGATTATCAAGTGAATTATCCACTGGAGCCGGATGTCCATGCTCATGTGCATCAGTAAATGTTTTTGCCCAATTCACACGAGCCATTTTATTGCCATCTGTATATTTTGCTATCAATACATTCCAAATAGAATGCCTAAAAGCATCACACTTATCCCTATGACCATTTTTCGTATATGTGTTCATCTCATATTGAAATGCTAAGTCTGTAGCTTTTTTTGTTCCACTTATTTTCCAAAAATTAAAAAGTAACAACCAGTATTCTTCATTACTTAAATTATCTGGTTGATAGGGATAGTTGCGGGAACTTGCATGGGTTATTGATTCATTAAATAGCTGATACGTACCCTGCTGGCCATATATTTCTCTGATTTTTTCAATATTATTCCAAACCTCTTCTTTTGTTAATAAATTGGGAAAATCTTCAAGTATTATTAATAGATCATCATCTGATATTTCGTATAAATTGGGATATTCTTTTTCGTATATAATATCTTCTGAAATCCCAGCTATTTCATCAAAAGAAATCATTGTTATTTCATTTTCTATAAATCTTGGTGATCTGCTTCGCATTAATGCTTTATAATCATCCAATGATAATTCCAATGCATCCTCAGGAACGCCTTCTTTCAATATCACCGTTAACCCATCTTTTTCCACAACAACTCTTTTTGACACATCGGTATCAATAAAACCTTGCTGACATGAACTAAATGTAATAAGTACAGCAAAAACAACCAGTAAGATAGGGTAGATTTTCAATCTTCTCACTTTTAAACTCCTTTTATTAGTATGATAGAAACCTCTACAATTGAAAGTAATTAAATGTTAATAGGTATATTATTTTTTTTAACACATTTGTACCAGATGCATTTATATGGTAACGCGATAACAAAAATTTGTATATCATACTCAAGTACTAGATCACTATCTTATTTTCCGATAAATATTTAGCTACTTTTTTCCATTACGAAAGAAAGTTGATATAAATAAATATTTATCGTATAATACTCAAGTATGAGAATACTGTATATTATACTTCATTCTGTTTCTCTGTGCAGCAAGGAGAAAAGTTGCCTCGATTGATCATAACAAGCGTCGTAACCATCCACTTGATACGACAGAGTATCCGGGAGCTAAAGTGAAAAATCCGGATAGATAGTTGGAACTGATTGGCAAGAAGCCGCAACATGAGAGCCGAATGGGAAAAATACGCTTGTTTGGGGTGGTATTCAGAAAACAGCTTGGAACAAGTCCGGGAAATTATTTTTTTATACCCTACGTATGAATGAAGAGGCCCGGCTGCTTCGCGAAACACTCACGCCAATTAAAGAAATAGCACAATTAACAGGTTACCGGGATATCGTTCATTTTTACCACAGCTTTAAAACCCACTTTGATATAACACCGAGAATGTATCGAAATAAGCATTTACCATTGGAATAAAATTCTCCACTTATTGACTGTATTTAGTAATGAGCCTGATCAGATTTCCCGTGAAATTGATCAGGGGAACTTTTGCAATTGACAAACTTATGACTCTTTTACGTATAAATACATCATCCTGCGGTATTTCCCGGGTGTAATTCCCGTTACTTTCCTGAATATCCTGGAAAAGTATTGAGGGTCATCAAATCCCGTAGTATAAGCGATTTCCTTGATAGACCGGCTCGAATATGAGAGTTGTTCGCAGGCACCTAAAATCTTTAACTGTATCAAATACTGCAATGGAGAATAAGAAGTTAGTTTCTTGAAAATCCCGCGCAGGTAATTGTATGAATATCCGCCGATAGTTACAATTTCCTCTATCGAACATTGTGTAAGCAGATTTTCCTGCAGTTTGATTTTTATCTGTTCGACCAACTGCTCATGGGCATCTGATGCCTGTTCTTCGTATGAACTGCCGCAGGTTATCATTAAAAGTATTTTGTACATTAGTGCCGACATCTGAATATGATAATCCAGAGGCTTCCGTGAAGATAATTGGAGCAGCTCATTAAACGATGATTGAATATTCCATAGACCAGTATGCTTCAGAATTGAAGATTTTCTGCTTAATAGCCCCTTTCCTTCCAAAGTTTCTGCAATTTCTCCATTAAAAACAACCCAATACTGGGTCCACAAACCGTTAATCGGACCATAGCAATGCGGCTCACCCGGGAAAAGCAATAAGAGATCTCCCTCTTTTAATGGTACCGCATCTGAGTATGCGGGAGAATAATACTCTCCTTCACCTTGAGCAATATAGACCATAGCGTAGTAATTCAGTATTCTTAGGCCATTTTTATTGAATTGATCGTCGACAATCTTACCTGTACCGACAATGGTCAATCCAGGAAGCGTTTGGGTAGGAGGCGGCAGGTGCTGAACATACCTCTGTGCAGAGATGTAGATATGGTTTTCTTCCGACATAAATCTATTATAATATAATTAATCAAATTGTCCACTTCTATACGGCAAAAAGTATCTATACAAACTGGATTTCCCGAATAGAATACTGCTATGAACAAAAGAGAAGCGTTTCTACGAGTATTGAAAAGAGAAGAGTTGTCAAATGCCAACAGGGTCTTTCCTCCTGATATCGGTTTGACCCCACCAAAGATTGCCGAATTTAACAGCATGAAAACAGGAATGACAATCGAAGAGTATTTCGGACTTTTTCATAGATTAGTGGCAATAAGAATGCAAAAAACCTATGAAGGCGATGGATATTATCTGTTTAAAGGTCAGAATATGCCTGATAAGTATGAGGTTGATACCTATGGAACGGGGAGCTCCAGGGGATCCGAAGCCTGCATGCACATGGTCCATTATCACCCTCCCATGATTGGGGAAAGATCACTTGAAGAGATTCAAAACTATCCGCTGCCCCAAATTCCTGAGAACGAGTTTGAAAGAGTTAGAAAAGCGGTAAAAGAGAATCGGGACAAGGAGCTTGCAGCTGTGGGAGCACTTGAGCAGACGATATGGGAACGAGCCTGGCTGATACGGGGCATGGAAGATCTGATGGTAGATATGATGATGGAGGACCCAAAAGCGGAACTTCTATTTTACCGGATCACGGAACTTTCCTGTGCAGCGGCTGCCCTGTATGCAGAAGCCGGCGTTGATATGATCGCACTGGGTGACGATATAGGTATGCAGACTACTCCCATGATGGATCCGAAGCTGTGGTATAGATATCTGCAGCCCCAGCTCGCAAAGGTTGTTAAAGCTGCCAAAGATGTGAACCCGAACGTGATAATTTTCTATCATTCCTGCGGCCACGTGACTCCTTTCATCGACGGGCTCATTGAAGCGGGTGTAGAGGTTCTGAATCCTTTACAGCCGGAAAGCATGGACGTGATGAAGTTATATTCTACCTATAGCGATAGACTTTCATTCTGGGGTTCGATTGGAACGCAGACAACTATGCCGTTCGGTTCAGCAGACGATGTCCGTAGCACTGTACTTGACCGTGTCAGGATGTCAGAAAGAAATAGGGGAATAATCATTTCGCCCACTCATATTATTGAACCTGAAGTTCCCTGGGATAACTTGCATGCATATATCGATATCATGAATAAGTTAAACAGTTTGTAAAATAACATTGTTTTCAATATCTGATTTTCTGCGGTCACATAGATTTATTAACTCAGTGATTGTATTTTGCAGTTTCATATAATTAGTCTTGTAACAGAATAAAAAAAAGCCTGGCCAGATAATTCGAAGAATTTTCTGCCTACGACACGGGAAAAGCTCTTCGTGCACTTTCACTTAATCGTTTTCCAGACTTCTTTTTTACACAGAGCTTCTTGATTTCTCAAAAGCTTTTCCTAGGCAGAACCTACGGTTCTGCTTAGATTGTTTTAGACGAGTTTTTCTTTTTTTCTGGGTTTTACCCAAAAAAAAAGAAAAAAAAGCCTGGCATACGACCGGGAAAAGCTCTTCGTTTCCCCTAGCATATCCAGACTACTTCGCTACTCTTTTTAAGAAAGTTACTTTTGTTCCCAAAAGCTTTTCCTGGGCAGAAACCAGCGGTTTCTGCTTAGACCTTCTTAGACCAATATTTTATTTAAAAGCACCCTGAAATGGGTGCTTTTAAATAAAAAAAAAGCCTGGCAACGACCTACTCTCCCACGGGCGAACCGCAGTACCATCGGCGCAAGAGGGCTTAACTACCGTGTTCGGGATGGGAACGGGTGGGACCCCTCTGCTATGGTCACCAGACTTACTTAGTTTTATCTCTGGACCTTTTTGTGCTTACACAAACATGCTTAACACAAACCAGGTACAGTAATAACCTAAGTTATTTTTCTCTTACGAAAAGGATGAACTTAATAATATGGTCAAGCCGCACGATAAATTAGTACTGGTCAGCTAAACATGTTGCC
>CAZMOX010000160.1:0-5005 GCA_964567895.1 uncultured Spirochaetales bacterium
ACGGTCAAAATTTTTATACTCAACCATCTTAATTCTCGTATTTAGAGTTTTTTCTACAGCTTCCTGAATTAATGCATCAAGATTTATTTTTTTGTAGACTTCGGTTATTTTCTCTTTATCTGGTTTTACCAGAGGATGTTCAGGGGAGAAAATTGTACAGCAATCCTCATAGGGAAGGATGGAAGTCTCATACGTACCGATCATTTTAGCGGTGGATATAATCTCTTCTTTGTCCAATCCAATTAATGGACGGAAAACCAGAAGATCTGAAGCACTATCTGTAAGAATAAGACTTTCAAGAGTTTGACTTGCTACCTGGCTTAATGCTTCACCTGTAATAAGACTTTTTGCGTATATCTTTGAAGCAACAATATTTGAAATCTTCACCATTGCATAACGCATAAGAAGGGTACGCTCTTCATCACGAGAATTTCTATTAATTTCAAGCTGTACATCGGTAAAAGGCACAACAAATAGACTCATCTCAGGGATATAGTCTGAAATGATAGAAGCAAGAATTTTTACTTTATCAAGAGCTTCATCAGATGTGTATGGATATGTATGAAAATAGATAGCATCCTGGCGCAAACCGCGTTTTGCCATTCTAAAACCAGCTACTGGAGAATCAATACCACCCGATAGTAAAAGTAAACCTTTACCGGCACATCCGACTGGTAATCCTCCGGGACCCTTTTCCGAAGTTATATATACATATGCACGATCACGTACTTCGATTGAAATAGTCGTATCTGGATTATGAACATTAACTTTTATTCCCGGATATTCATTGAGAACTGCATCACCAGCCTGACAGCAAATTTCATAGGAAGAGAAAGGAAAGCTTTTGTCTGAACGCCTTGAATTAATTTTAAAGGTAGTAGTTTTTTTCTCTTCAGATACGGATGACATCAATTTTAATACTGCAAGGAGAATGTCCTCAATAGATTTATTTACAGAAAGAGCAGGAGAAAAACCTTGAATTCCAAAAGTTGTACGCAATGCATCTGATACAACATCTTCCTGACATTCAGAGACTCTTAGAAACAATCTGCCTTTTTGTGTTACAAATCGAGGAGAATATGCTGAAAGTTTTTTTTTGATATTTTGGCGAAGCTTACGCTCAAAAAAATTTCTATTCTCACCTTTTAATACAATTTCACCAAGTTTGATTAAATATAGCTGGTCTGTCTTATTCATAGGGCAGATATTACCGTTTTCCTAATAATTTGTGTAGTAGTTCGACTTCGTAATTTAAGGTATTGCAAAATTGCTGTACTTGTTCAATTGGGGTTGTAGGACCGGTAGATACTCTAATAGCTGTAGATGCAGCCTCATTATCAAAACCCATATTACGAAGAACTCTTTCTCTCTTTTTTTTATCTTTTGATGAACAGGCTGATCCTGCAGAAATAGAGAACCCTTTGTCGTTCATTACTCTTGTAATTATTTCTGCTGGAATATTACGGCAGCAAATAGTTGTTATATAGGGTGATACAGCATAGTTATCAAAATTAATAGGCAGCGTATATAAATCAGGATAGTTTTTGATATTCTCAATAATAATTTTTTGCAATACAGAAGCCATTTTGTAGTTTTCTTCATAGTTACTGATTACTCTCTGTAAGGCTGTGTTAAATGCAGAAATTGATGCCAAAGATTCTGTTCCATGCCTATAGGAGAATTCCTGACCACCTCCGGATTGAATCATTTGAGGGAACTTTTTTGCATAAAGCATCCCAATACCATTAGGCCCCTGAATTTTGTGAGCACTGAATGATGCAGAATCAACATCAAGATCTTTTAAGGAGTAATCAATTTTTCCTAATGCCTGCACAGCATCCGTATGAAAGTGGATTTTCTTTCCTGTCTTTTGCTCAAAAATCCGGGTAATCTTAACCAATTCCTTCACTGGCTGAATGGTACCGGTCACATTATTAACCAGCATAATAGAAATGAATTGAGTTTTTCCAGTTAAGTACATTTCAAAATCATTAATATCAATATATCCGCCTGGAGCACGTAGTATACGTACAGTAAAACCAAAATCTTTATAAATTTTTTCGTAATCAAAGACAGACGGGTGATCAATACCAGATAAAATTATTTCTCCCCGACGTTTGTTTCTTAAGATTGAAGTATGAATCAAACTATTGCTCTCTGTACCGCCGGATGTGAAAACAAGATTTCGTTCAGTAATACCTAATAATTCTGCTGTATTGCTGCGAAGATTGGAAAGCAGAGCAGCAGCTTTCTTCCCTTCAGTATGTAAAGACGAAGGATTTCCTGGAAATGCCAGTGAAATTTCAAGATACCTATCCAATGCTTTAGGAAGTACTGGTGTTGTTGAAGCCCAATCAAGATAACAATTCATAAATTCATTCTGATGAATTTAACGGGTTTTATCAAGCAGATAGTAGTATTGAAAGTTGTAAATTCATCTACAATGGATATTATATAAAGTCCCATTGAAAATATGATCATGATGAAGTATAAACAATGTATGAAAATCAACTGTAATATAGGTCAGAAAACTACTCAGGTGTCATTTTATGAAGACAAAGCTAAATTACTGGATATTTCCGGGAATGGTCTGTATGTATTCGATGAATTCACTATAAAACTTATAACCGAGTTGCCGGAAAATTATATGGTAATAGGAAGGGGTGAAACATGTAAACGCCTCGATGTGGTTGAGGATATTCTTACTAGAGCATTTTCTTTGGGATTAGGAAGAGATGCTCAATTTATCGCTGTCGGGGGTGGAGTTGTTTGTGATATGACTGCTTTTGCAGCTTCAATATATATGAGAGGTATTTCATTAATTCTTATTCCTACAACACTTTTATCAATGGTAGATGCTTCATTAGGTGGAAAAACAGGAATCGATTTTAAATCATATAAAAATCTTGTTGGGAGTTTTTATCCGGCAGGAGAGGTGAGAGTATATATTCCATTTACTAAATCTTTATCAGCACATGAATTTTTAAACGGTCTTGCTGAAATTATTAAGCATAGTCTTCTAGCTGGCGGTGAATTTTTCTTAAAAATAACAAATAAGAAAGAAGAAATTCTTGGAAGAAATTTGGATTTGATTGAGGAATTAGTTTATGAATCTCTACTTATCAAGAAACAATATGTAGAAGAGGATCCATTTGAAAAAAATGGATTACGCGCGCAACTTAATTTTGGTCATACTTTCGGGCATGCCTATGAAACAGTTACCGGGCTCGAAGATATATCACATGGTGAAGCAGTCGCATGGGGAATATCCAGAGCACTGGAAGCAGGACGTATGTTTGGAATAACAAATTCGCACTATGCAGAAAAGGTAAATGATTTGCTTTGTTATTTTAATTATCCAGTTGATACAAAAATAACTAATTTTGCTGTCTATTTAGAGGCTTTAAAGCATGATAAGAAAAACAGAGATGGAGCTATAAAGTTTATACTTCAGAAAAATCTAGCTGAAACATGTATTTCAGAGCTGCCGGAAGAAATAATAAAAAAATCAGTAATGTGAGCCAATCTCAAAAATGTATCCTGATAAATTATGACTCAAAAACCATAGTAAGTTTTCTATACATCTCATTCAGCACAGCATGCAAATCTTTATCAATCTTTTCAGTAATAATATCAGCAAGCATTTCCAGACTAAAAAGCCCAATATCAATAGCAGAATGAAAACTTTTTACATTTTTAAACCAAAAAGTACCTTTTGTATCATTTTCCAAGGTAATAAATCCTAAAACTTTACTGTTTCTTTTTATTTTACAAAAACTGAGTAATAGCGATAAATTATCAATAAGGAGTTCGGGTTCTAATGCTGGTTTGAAATTCCCCTGTGGGGGGCTGTCAAGTATTCCATTTTCTGGTTTCATAAAGGGAACAGCTTTCATAATACTTGCAAGTCGATCACCCGTATGAAATGAAAAGTTTCTGTAAGTAACTTTCATTCGTAAATGGTTGTATTTTTTTCTATCCTGTGTAAAAAGATTAAAATTATTACGTAAATCTTCAAAAGGAATAACAACAATTTTTTTATTCTTCTTGTAAGGCTCAACAGGATACCGTTTATTAAAGAGTAAGATGCCATCTTGTTTTTTAATATCTTTTTTCTGATCAGATCTTATATGTTGTTCAGTATTGCGTCTGTCAGGGAGAAGTTTTACAGCAAGATCTTTATGTATGCCGGATAACCAGTCTTTTTTTAAGGCTGAAACAGATCTGGCAAACATTCTGCTTGTTCGAACGATCTCTCCGGCAACAATAAAAGAGGGAGATTTTCTAAACATATTTGATCCTGGATGAATGTGAATCTTATCTGTGGTAAGACTTCTATATACATTTTTCCCTGTTTTAACGCAGACGAATTGTATAAGGCCTGAAGCAACAGAACACAAATAGTCATGAAGGTTTCCACCTGATAAAATGGGAATTCCCATTTCTGCAACTATTTCTGAGAGTTGTTCAACGATATTAACTAATTCATCCATAGTCTGTTTTTCAAGGTAATTGGTTTTACAGAATTTTTCTCTCGTTGATTCCTGTGAATATTTCCTGTAATTATGGAATAGAGTAACATAAGTAACAAAGTCGCCACTTTCTGAACTGTATTTATGATGAGCATGTCTTGCTTCAATCTCTTCACCTGCAGGCAGGGTGAATGGTGAACGTGCTGAAAGAAATGAAGCTGCTATTATAGACTCTTCAAGTACATCATGATATTTAATTATCGCTTCTACTATTATTCTTGAAAATCTTGGAAGCAGCGGGAATTTAACCATTAATTTTCCGGTTGGTGTTAATATATTATCATTATCAATAGCATTAAGCAGTTTGAGTGTCTCTATTGCACTCAATATTCCAGCATGCTCTGGGTGAGTTATGAAATCAAATGATGCAAATTCTGTAATTCCTAATTCTGACATTCGTAAAACCACTTCTGATAAATCAGTTCTTTTTATCTCTTCCGGCGTATATGTAGGTCTGTTATTAAAATCGTTTT
>CAZMOX010000161.1:0-4994 GCA_964567895.1 uncultured Spirochaetales bacterium
CTCCGACAATAGTCATTGCACCGACACAAAAAAGTACAGAAGCATTTAGAAATCCCAAGGTAAAATTCTTTGAGGCTGATTGTTCAGTATCAAGACGTCCCCGCTTAACTACCCGCTCAAAAAAAGCTCCAAGATGCAGAATTCCACCTTCAATATTTAAAAGATATCCTATCACCCCTCCAATTGAGAGTGAAAAAAGTACAATAAGATAACTCTGTGACCCCAGAGCCATACTGAATCCAATCAGAAGCGATATGAATCCGGAACTGATAAACACCACTTCCTTAATGGAGGCCTTTATTCTTGCATGAAACACAAGGCCGATGAGTGAGCCGATTATAACGGTTAAACAGTTGATGATTGTTGCTGCCATTCGGCAAGTATAACGATTCGTTGGGGTCAGTGCAATCAAAATTGCTTTTCAAGCAGGATTCATGCTATGCTTCGGTATGATTTCATGCATAATTCCAGCTGCAGGTCTCTCATCAAGAATGAACGAGTGGAAAATAATGCTTCCGTATCTTGGCAGACCTATTATTGATCTGGTAGTAGAGACTGCTCTTTCTACTGCAGACAAAGTCATTCTTGTCACCGGATATCGAAGTGATGAACTATGTACACATTTTGCCGAAAATCCGGGTATTACTTTTATTGAGAACACAAATTATAATCGCGGCATGTTCTCATCAATTCGTGCAGGGGTCGCCGGGATTGAAAAAGAGAGGTTTTTCATTCTCCATGCAGATCTTCCTTTACTTAAAACATCCCACATAACTAACCTGATAGATTATTTCACTCTTCAGCAGGAAAACAGTATTGAAATAGTACAACCTCTCTGTGGAACAGTTCCCGGCCACCCGGTAATCTTTTCAGGATCCGTACGGGAGACCCTGCTTAAATCGAAGGACAGCGATTCAATGCGGGATGTATTCAAAGCCCACGCAGTTTCCTACTATCATACAGAGAACCTAGCTTATATTACCGATATTGATACTATGGAATCGTACAATCGATTACTCGAGGTACAATTAAAGATGTTTTAGCCGCTTTTTATCCATTCGCTCTTTACAAGTATACCAGAAGATAATACCTGCGGGCAGGATGAACAAGGTAGCCATCAGTGTATTAAACAAGGCCACGGATACCAGGATACCAAAATATCTAATAGGAATAAAACTGCCGAAGGAGAGCACCATTAGACCGCTGATAATTGAGACAGAAGTAAGGGTTATCGGCCGGCCGGTAAGTACCAGCGTTTCATGAACTGCACCCCTGACATTTCCCGGATATTGTTTATAGACCTTTCGAAATCGGAGAATGAAGTGGATGGCATCATCAATACCTACCCCAACAGTTACACTCGAAAAGGCAATGGTAACCATATCAAAGGGAATCCCAAAAGTCATCATAAATATATAATTAGCCATAATGCCGGTAACGATCGGGATCAGAGAAAACAGTCCATATTTAATTGATGAAAAAGTAAACGTGGTTATAAGAAAAACTATTACCAACGACCAAGCGGTAGACCGTCGCTGATCGCTCTTTATCAGTTCATTCAGTGCCAGAAATCTGTTTCCCTGCCCCCAAATTGTGGAGGTGCATTCCTCCGGCAGCATATAGCGGTACTTTTCGAGTAGATCTATAACATTTTGAGAGTTTTCCAACGCTGCAAGACTGCCTGTCTCCCCATCACGATAGCGAAATGAAATAGTCATACGATTTTTATCTTCACTGAGAATGAGCCTAAAATCACTGTTATTTCTATCCAGCTCAGAGAGGATAGAGAGATATCGGGAAATCAGCATTATCAACCCACGGGATTCAGGAATGGTAGATTCTCCCTTCATAACTTCATGTAAATAGCGAGTATAACTGGTAAAGGAGAGAACATGGGTAATATCAGGACCATTTTTATGCACCATCTGCTCAAAGGCATCAACTTTGGCGAGGATCTCCGGATTCAGAAAATACTTATCTGATCCTTCGGGAGCATCAAGCGTAATATATACAACATCGACTCCACCGATTCTTTCAATCGCAGCAGCAGAATCAAGAACCAGCTGATCGTCATCCGGAAAATAGTAGACATAATTTGTCTCAAATTCAACACGTGAATAGGAAAAAAAGAAACCGCAAATAATTATCAGGAATACCCCAATAATCACATACCATCTCCTAATTACCAGATCCGCACATAAACGAATTAATTTTGTAAACCTTCCATTTTCGACGGATTTTCTATGATGTATAGCAGGGTTTTTCATCCTGGAGAGTATTGCAGGAAGGTAAAACAGGGAGAGTATGGCACAAGCGGTAATTCCCAGTGATGTGGATATACCAAATTGATTAAATTCCTCAAGCCGGGCAATAAGCAGACTAAGAAATCCAGCAACTGTTGTGATACAGGCCACAATAATAGTCTTATTCACATGATAAGCAGCTTTTAGTATCCAACGCTTACTATTTTTAATATTTCCATGATTTTCATCCGGACTCATCCGATAGTACTCATTCAGGATATGTATGCTATATGAACTGCCGAGTGTCAGAACCAGGGGCGGGGTTATTATATTGATAATTGTGAGTTTATAGCCAAGAATCTCCATCATTCCCAGACACCAGATTGTTCCAAAGACAACCACGGTCAACGGCAGAATAACTGCTCTTTTTGCTTTAAAACTCAGGTAGTAGACCAATAAAATCACTATGAAACAAATAATAAGCAGTCCAAAAAGATCCTTCATAAGATAGAAGAAAACCCGGTCAGAAGAGAAAAACGATCCAAGATATTTTACACTTCCATATTGTTCAAGCGGTTTAAGAATCTCTTTAATCTCGACCACCTGCTGCTGCATTATCTCATTATCAATCTGCATCGGAAAATAGAACTGTACCATCCCCCCATCCTGGGAAATTATCAGGTTCCTGGTTATTATATCATTTTCCAATCGTGCCTTAAAAATATCAACCTCTTCCTGTGTCCAGACCTCCTCCCCTGTATGAGGAGAAATCGGAACAATTACCAGTCTGCCATTTTTATTTTCCGCTGTTATCATGGAAAAGGGGTGTATGCCAAAATCAATATTCTCATACGCTTCCAGTTCTGTGATAATTGATTCCATGAGCGGAAGGGATTCTGTCGTGAAAATATTATCACCATCAATGGTAACTATGAGGTTATCCTTGTAGATACCATCATTATAAAATTCGTTAAAGTTCTGGTTTGTTATATCATCTTCCGGCAGAAGAGAGTTCAGGTCTGGATTCAGCTCTACCTGAACCGCAAAATAGAGGAAGAAGAGAGTTATCAGCAACGTAAATATAATGACTCCGATGGAGTTTCTCTGAGAAAATGCTATGGATGTAATTATTGGGCTTTTTGCCCTTCGTCTTTTGCTGCTCATCTGCCTCAATCTATCAAAAACTTTCACTCATTCTACAGGTTTTTCCAAAGGAGTGAAAGAGCTGAACACAATTTCTGAGCGATCGCTCCCTCCATCTGAAAAAATATTATTAAAGATTCATTTATTAGTAAAGTTTTGATTATGTATAAAATTTGCTAAATATCGTTGGGTCTTGTAACCTGACGTATATTTCGTTATTTTAATTACATACGCAAAGAACCGGCAATAATCAAAAACTGGAAATAATGGCAACAGCCAACCTGGTTTTTTCAATTTTGTTTGGATCTGCACATATTATATTTTACAAAGGTTGATAATAATGCACACACATAAATATTGGGCTGTATGTATAAAAATTTTTCTGGCAATTGCTTTAACGACTGCAGCTGCCTCCTGTACGATAAAACAGCAGATTACTGTTCATATTGATGAATCAGGAGATGCTCAGTTTGAGATTGCTATTGAGGACTATTTCATTGAGGTGGTAAAAGATTTTCAGGTTTTTGCTGAAGAAGAAACGGATGTAACTCAGGATAATCTGGATGAGCTTGCAGTAGAACTTAATGAATCTGACTACACTTCTGATGCCATTTTTGAAAAGGTTGATGATAATTTCTATCGTGGTAATTTTAATTTTAGTGACCTTGAGGAGTTCTTCAACGAGCTGAAAGAGGAAGATGATGAAAACCTCTCTGTATTCACCTATACAAAACGGGGATTTGTCCAGAATCTTAATATTTATATTGATATTGATAACTACTACCAGTTGAAAAAGCTTGTTCCAATGTTGGAAGATCCTGAATTTGCCATGTTTGGTCCCGAAGAAAATATTGGGGTTAGCGAGGTGGATTATATTGATATGATCGGATTTGCTCTTGGTGACGAGGGGCCGCCTTCTCTCAGAAGATCCTATATCGAGGTTATTATCGTAACTGATCACCCTATTATTACCCAGAAGGGCGGCACATTGTTATCGCCAAACGAAATATCTTTCAACATCCCTATGCTTGATTTTTTGCTTTTAGCTGAGCCGATCGTTAAGACTGTTACTTGGTAAAATAAGAAGGGAGACAGGAAACAGAAAGTAATGAGTTGCTCTGGCCAAGATTACTAACCTTTAGGAATTGGATTGGATGTACTGGGGTCAGATTACTGACCTTTGGCAATTGGACAAGGTTACTTGTCTTTTCAATTTTTTCATAATTGTTTGACGAGGTTACTTAAATTGGAAAAGATCGTTATTTGAAGTTAAAAGCCGCCAATGGTATGGCGGCTTTTCTGTTTTTGATAAGGATCTGCTGTCTATGAAGCTATTTTCACTTCAATCTTTTTAGGCTGCTTTACCGGCAATTTGGGAATAATTAGTGTGAGAATTCCATTCTTAAATTCACCTTTGATCTTGTCCTCAGATACGCCTTCAGGAAGAACAAAACTTCTCTGGAATGACGAAGTACGGCGCTCCCGAATAAGAAAGGATTCATTCACTTTTTCAGCTTTTTCAGCCTTCTCCCCCTTCTCTTCTTTAACATCTTTTGCCTCATTAACAGATGAGATTCTATCTGCTTCATTGTGTCAAGAGCAACCCCA
>CAZMOX010000162.1:0-4947 GCA_964567895.1 uncultured Spirochaetales bacterium
CCCAAGAGTGTAGTGTTAAATTATTTATTGACAATGTGTATACATTGTGATATTTTAGTGTTATGTTTAAATGGAATCCTGATAAAAATCAAATGCTTTTTAAAAGTCGGAATATTACTTTTGAAGAAGTTGTTCAGGCAATAAGTGATGGGTGCGGTATATCTGATACACCACATTGGAATAAAATTAAGTATCCACACCAAAGAATTATTACTGTATTAATTAATGAATATGCTTATATAGTTCCATATGTTATGGATGGTGAAGATTATTTCTTAAAAACAATCATACCAAGTAGAAAAGCTAATAGAAGCAGAGAAGAGGAAAGAAATGATTAACCCGAAAAATAGTTATAATTTTGATAGCGAAGAACTTGAGATGCTAAAAGCTTTTGAAAGTGGTAAATTGAATGGCCCTGCTCCCTCTGAATCAATGGTTTTTGCTGCACAGCAGACACTGAGAAAAAATAAAAATATTAATATAAGAATTTCAGAGAACGACCTTGAAGCTATGAAATTACGTGCAGCACGAGAGGGGATGCCATATCAAACACTAATAGGGAGCTTAATACATAAATACGCTTCCGGATATATAGGCTGATAATATTGCGGAACCCAGTACGATTTCCACAAAAGTGCATATTTTGGGGAAGGAGAGATCTCGGGGCCAGGCAGTGCGGCCGAGCTTAGGTCGCTTTAACATATAACGGGTGGGAATCCCACCGATAAGGTTTTAGCCGTCCGCTGGGTAAAGGTTGACTAGCCACCGGATGCAAGAAAATACAAGTTTATTTTTTGGTTTTTTTTTGACTTCTTTCTATTGTCTGATATTTTGAACATATAATAATGAGATTCTGGGACAGTATTGCGGTACCGGGAACATTTTCCACAAAAGGCCACATTTTCTGGGATAGTAGGGGAGTAAGTTGTTTATGGGAAAGGGAATAAGAAGAGTGGGTGTTAAGCTGGCCGATCTTTTGAACCCGGTACCGATTCCACATAAACCTACATTTTCGGTGGAAGTATAGTTGGAATGAGGGTTTTATTTTTTTTTGAGTTTTTTATAATGTCTGATATTCTGATAATTATCGAATTAAATCGAGACAGAATTACCATTATTTTAAGCTGGATTCATTAGATGCATACATTTTTCATAAATCGATTACCTGTATCAACGCTTTCGTAACCAACTTTCCCACTTTATCATCTACCTTTCATTATTTATACTTGTGATAGAGTAGCTGAAGTTTTTATATCTTTCGAATATCTGACTATCTCTATGTCAAACAAACGGCAAATATATACGATAATGCCAATTGTTGCAATTGGCATTGCTTATTATTCATATATCTATTACCATTAACTAACAAACGGCATTGTGGTAAGTAAATGCCGTAAATTTGCATACTGGAATAGAGATAAATCTTAATGAATGACAAATTACGAATTGAAGAAATAAAAGAACTCTTTATGGGAAAGAAATTTACCAATGAGCAATTATATCAACTTTATTTAAGTGAAGAACCTGGACTAAAAGAAAATACATTTCGCTGGAGAGTGTATAAACTTAAGGCAGAGGGTGTAATCCAGAGTGTAGAAAGAGGTGTCTATACAACAGGGTTTAAAAAAGTTTTTAACCCACAAATAAGCAACCTTCTGCAAGAGTATTATAGAAGAATCTCAGCGCAATTTCCCTATATGAATTTTTCCATTTGGCACACATCTTGGCTTCATACATATATGAATCATCAACCATTAACGGATAATACCATAATTGAAGTAGAAAAGGAGGCTGTGGTTTCTGTTTTTACTGAGTTGTATGAATCTTATAACAATGTTTTTCTAAATCCGGAAGAAAAGGAAATAGAGAGATATATTGAAACAGGGCAAAAAAATATTATTGTTAAAAATTTGATTAAAGAATCACCGTTAAAAACCAGAGATGGAATTATCATTCCCAAAATAGAAAAAATAGTGATAGACCTTTATGTTGATCGCAAACTCTATAGTCCTTATCAGGGTAATGAATTAAGAAATATATATGAAAATCTATTTTCAATGTTCAACATAAACCAGTCGACTCTATCCAGATATGCGAATAGACGTGGTGCGAGAGAGAAGTTATACCATTTTCTCTTTAATGATTTATTAGTGGAAATTTAGTTAATTATTGTAGAGGAAAAATTAATGATTAAAAATACAACATTTACTCAAGAATGGATTCAGCAAATAAGTAACACCTATACAAGGGGGAAAAGGAAAGCGAGTCCAGCTTTAATCGAGAAAGCTACTAAAGCACTGCATTTACTTGATAGCCTTGCTGTAACTGATTTCCAATTTATATTTAAAGGTGGTACAGCATTATTACTTCTACTTGATGAGATGCATCGATTTTCAATTGATATTGATATTACTACTACGAGAAACCTTGAAAGTTTAGATAGCATTTTTTCGCAAATTGTAGCTGACAGTGAAGTATTCAATCGTTATGAAGAAGATATTCGTAGTAGTAATATTAGTATACAAAAGAGACATATTAAATTCTTCTATAATTCGATACTAGATGGATCTGAGAACTATATTCTTTTGGATATTCTAAATGTTGAAACTAAGTATAGTAATATAATTCAGAAAGAAGTAAATTGTCGTCTTATAGATTTTGTAAAACCATCTCGTTATGTTCAAATTCCAGATACCGAGTCACTACTGGGAGACAAATTGACTGCATTTGCTCCAAATACTACCGGTATTCCTTATGGAGTAGGTAAAGAATTAGAGATTATCAAACAACTTTTTGATATTGCCCAATTATTTGATTCTATACAAAGGATTGATACAGTTAGTGAATCATTCAAGATGATTGCTCAGCAAGAACTTGAGTTTAGAGGAAAACACACACAATATTCTTATCAGGATGTACTTATTGATATCTTTAACACATCTTTGATAATTGGAGAACGCAACAGGATGGAAAAAGAGACATTCAACTTGCTGCTTTCAGGAATAAAAACTATACGTGATTATATCTTTACAAGGAATTTTATCTTGGAGAGCGCTGTTAATTGTGCGGCAAAAGCAGCCTATTTATCAAAGGTAATTCTTTTTGGTAAACGAGAGATTGATAAATTTGATAGCAAGATTGATCTGAGTCAATATCGTATAAAAAACCCGGAATATAAAAAGTTTTCTTCAATTTTGAAATTTGATCCTGAGGCTTACTATTATTGGTTTAAGACATTTGAGTTAATGGAGCAAAATTAACTGCGGGGCACTTTTTTGAACCGGGTACCGATTCCTTCTGAATAAAGAATAAATAGATCCAGTAACAGAATTACCATTATTTAAAGCTGATATTTGTTTAAAAACAGGTAATTTGAACAGAAATTCTTTATCTTTGACACTGATCAGAGGATAAAATAATATAAATCCAGTAAATCCGTTGCGATTTTCGTAACTCAAGGGTATAGTATTTCATATAGTAAAGACTTGAGAAAGTTAAGAAGGAAATAAAAAAGCCGATAATTTCAATGTTCTCTGGAATACTTGTCACAATTTACTACGAAGATGTTGGACGTGAGATATTGACAATATCTCGATCGAAATACGATTAGAGTTATACTCCATCGATTAGTTACGGATCTTAAAGGTATACTATGAAGAAAATAAATCTTTATTTAGATAATTGCTGTTTTAATCGACCCTATGATGATTAATCCCAACTGGTAATAAAACTGGAAACAGAAGCCAAAATAGCTATTCAGGAATATATCAAGAAAGGACAGTACCTCTTGCACTGGTCTTATATATTAGATTTTGAAAATAGAAATAATCCTTTTATTGAAAGGAAAACTGAAATAAATAAATGGAAAGAACTTTCATCCTCTGATATAGAAGAAACTGATGCTATATTAAAGCGAATGAATAAACTGTGTGCTTCAGGAATCAAACCACTGGATTCTCTTCATATTAGCTGTTCAATTGAACAAAATTGCAATTACTTTCTTACAGTGGATAAAGGCATCCTGAAAAAGGCTGATAGAATTAAAGAAATTAAAGTACTTAGCCCTATTGAGTTTATTATAGAAATGGAGGAAAGAAATGATGACTGATACTGAATTAAAACTTAAAGGATTTGAGTCGCTCAGAGCTTCTCTTGGTTTAGTGGAATTAGAGAAATTTATTTCTTTGATCCAATTAGAAAGGTTTAATTATACAAAATGGAGAGAGAACCTTTTCCCTGATATCTCAGGAGCGGAAATAAGTAAACTAGCTATGGAGAATCGTTTAAACGAAACTGAACTGCGGTGCCAGGCACCGGAATACATAAACACACAGAAAAAATGAGAGAACTGCGGTGCCAGGGAAAGCTCCGAAAAAGTATCTTTTTAGCGTGAATTTTAAGAAAAACCTTCATTTCAGAGGTCTTGATGGGGTATAGAATTTATAGTATAGCAGTTTTTCGGAGGCTTCCCGGGTACATTTTCCACAAAAGGGCACATTTTCTGGGGAAGTGGGGGATGACGCTAACATTTGTTCAGTGTTCTTTTTTGCCCGCGTTTCCAGACATATTCTGACCTTCAAGAGCCCTTGCAATGCAGATTCCTAAGTTGGTGTGACGCTCAAGTGAATGCTTTCCTACCTTGATGAAAGCCCAGGATTCCTGATAGGTTCCCCCAACTGAGAAAGCGGATTCTGATATGAACTGCACAAATTCCGAAAAATCTGAACGATACCTCCTTGCAAAGTCCAATGAATCCCTTTCCTTTTCCTCATCAGAGGAATTAAGCTTGTCATACAGTACATGATCCAAATTGCAAGACATGAAATAGGCCGTAAACGTCAAACGGCCTTATTGCAGTACCGGGTACATTTTCCACATAAGTGCACATTTTCCTATGAAAACAAAATACGGTTGGATTTACCAATAATAAAAAAATAGGAGCAAAGT
>CAZMOX010000163.1:0-2585 GCA_964567895.1 uncultured Spirochaetales bacterium
ATTATAAACAATAGTGACTGGCCCTCCAATAATGTAAAAGTATGGAAATCCTGGGAACCAAACTCTCTTTGGCGCTGGATAATATATGATACAGATGCCTCATATGACACCGAAGAATACTGGTCAAAGAACAACCTAGGTAAAGGTAAAGTAATAGGACGACCTGATTTTGATTCCATTAAAAGGTTATTAGATAATGAAAATTCTAGTCAGGTAGTAAAAATTTTTACCAGTTTGATGAACAATCAAAAATTCAAAGAACTATTTATCCAGAGATATGAAGAATTAATTGGCGCTGAAGACGGTATAATTATTAATCCTGAGGCTCTCCTTGGATCAAACCGCATCATATCGATTATAGATTCCATTGCAGAGAAAATTGAACCTTATATCCCTCGACAAATAACCCGATGGCTTCCGGAGAGTTCTTCTTATATGCTTACAGAGGCAGTTGGCTCAGATGATAAAACCATAAATCGATGGTACCATAATGTGAATGTATTACGTGATTTTGCCGAACAGCGCCCGGGTTACGCAGCTCAATTTCTGGAAAACATAAATAAAGCCTATGTACCCACAGGTAAAAATATTTTTGAAAACGGTTCTTTTAATAATCAATATTCTAATTGGAATATTAATTGGAACGATGATATTTCTACACAAACGGTAGTAACAATAGATGATAATTATGTTGGAGAAATACAAATATCAGACTCATACCAGAACACAGAAACATCAAGAGCATCCGATATTGTTGCATTTGTTTATGATGGTATTGATTTACAAGAAAACAACACGTACGAACTCTCTTTCCGTATTAAAAGCACAACTGAGCTGTTACCGTCAAATATTTTTGTTGCATATCTATTCAAAAAATTACCAGACTATCCCCGCTATGCTCAAGTTGAAATTGTCCCGACACAAGAGTGGCAAACCATGAAAATAGTATTTACATTAAATTCTGCATCCGATCCTGAAGCCCGTTTGCAGTTTAGACTGGGAAATCTTCCACCGGGAACTACGATCTATATAGATGATATTTCGCTCATGGAACTGGAAAAAGAGGAGTAGTCATGTTTAAGAACTTGATTCTATCCATCTTTTTGGGAATCACCTATCTTACTTCTCTATCTTCGCAAGATCCCCTTGAATTTCAGATTACCATACTAAAAATTAATGAAGTACGATCTACAGGTGATTTTGATTTTATTGAAATTTACAATACTGCCCCATTTGGGGTCATGTTTCCAAACGGCTGGTTTCTTCTTGATGGTAAGCTTAATTACGAAGAAGCTGTTTCAATTCCTGAGGGTACTATCATTAACTCAGACAGTTTCCTTTTGGTTATCCCGGATCAGGAATCAGTTCCAATCCAGCTTCCTGAAGGTATTCCTGTCGTCTATGCGACTGAGTCATTTAATTTTGGGTTAAAAGCAGGAGATGAAGTCCGGCTTATGTATAACAAGAACTCACAGGAAATTATGGTTGATATTCTTGGATGGGGCGGCGAAGCAAACACTTGGGGATATTATCCAGATGGAAGCAGTGAACTCTATGATAATTTAATTCCAACTCCAGGGGAAACCAATGTACCCTTTCCGGATCTCTCGAAAATACCCACTCTGCGGATTAATGAAATCCAGACAAAAGGGGCTTCAATGTTCCCTTATGATTTTATCGAACTCTATAATTATGGCTCTTCATCAGTCTCCGGTAAGGGAACATCCATCACAGATAGTAATGGATCTCCCAGCTTCGAACTTCCGGATGGCCTGGTTATTGATCCTGGCGAGTATGTTACACTGATCCCGAATGAATTCTACCAACCTACAATTGAGACACAAAATATAATTCTTAACAGTTCATTCGAAACAACCTTTGGTTTGGGTAAGGTTGATTCTGTGCAGTTGAGGTTTCAGGGAGTCCTGATAGATTCTTATTCCTGGGACGATGGACATCATATCAGCATTGGATTGATGGGAACTGATGAATTGATATGGGAACGGGATTTAATGCCAACACCTGGATCCGAGAATAGAAAACGTTAGTATATACGATTCTAATTACTTTATAAAATTATTAGGAGATAGCATGGGAAAAAGAAAAGATTACATCGGATGGGATGAGTACTTCATGGGCATAGCTCTTCTCTCTGCACAAAGGTCCAAAGACCCATCAACACAGGTTGGTGCTTGTATTGTAAATAGCGATAAGAAAATTGTGGGGGTTGGATACAATGGTTTTCCAAAAGGTTGTGATGATGATATTCTCCCATGGTCCCGAGAAGGAGACTTTCTTGAAACCAAATACCCCTTTGTCTGTCATGCTGAGCTCAATGCAATTCTCAACAGTATCTCACGGAATCTGACAGGATCATCTATCTATGTTGCTCTATTCCCCTGCAATGAGTGTGCAAAGGCAATTATACAGTCCGGAATAGAGGAAATCATCTATCTCTCTGATAAATATGCTGAAACTGATATTGTAAAGGCCTCAAAAATGATGCTTGACCAGGCTGGTGTTACATACCGAAGATTAATTCCTGAACACAACCAGATTGTTCTTGATCTCATTGTGGAGGAGTA
>CAZMOX010000163.1:2595-4917 GCA_964567895.1 uncultured Spirochaetales bacterium
AACGGGCATTGCTCATAATCTACTCCTCCACAATGAGATCAAGAACAATCTGGAGGAGTAGTTTATGAGCAATGCCCGTTTCCTTGTTGTCTGCCTGAATCCGACCTTCCAAAAAACAATTGTACTATCAGATCTGCTGGAAAACGAGGTTAACCGCAGCAGTAATTACCATCTTAATTTGGCAGGGAAAGGAGTAAATACCGCCCGAATCTTAATGCAGTTAGGAGAACAAGTCAGGCATCTGACTCATTTAGGCGGTAGTCTTTCCGACTACTTTCTATCATTAATCGAAATTGATGCTATTCCATTTCTCTGGGTTGAATCGGGAAGTGAGATCAGAACCTGCTATACCCTCCTGAACTCCCGCAATCATACAACTACAGAAATTGTTGAAGAACCGGAAGCAGTATTAGAATCTACTTATGAAAAAATGCTGGCAGCTTATGAGGGTGCTCTACCGCATTACGATGTAGTTATCATTGCCGGAACAAAAGCCCCGAGATATCCTGATTCTGTAATACCGCAAATGGTTTACCGTGCAAAAACCGAGGGTAAATTTGTAATTCTGGATATAAAGGGTGATGATTTACTAAATTCTCTGGAGTATAAACCCGATATTATTAAACCGAATTTCTCAGAATTTTTACGCACTTTTTACCCTGATGCGGAACAGGGAGAGCATACAATTCATCCGGAATATAAAAGTTTTGTAATAGAACAGATGGGAACTATCTATAGAAAGTTCAAGACTATTTCTGTAATTACTTCAGGTGCTAATCCAACACTCTTTATTGAGAACAATCAAGTTTCTTCTCTTCCTGTTCAGAAAGTTGTACCGGTTAATACCATTGGATCCGGAGATGCCTTTACTGCAGGAATGTCATCAGTGCTTGCTTCCGGCGGTTCAATTCGTGAAGCAGTAGAAAAGGGGCAGGATTGCGGGGCCCAAAACGCTCTGCAGCTTCTACCGGGAACTCTTGGATAAAATATAATTACAATTTCGAACCCAACGTCCTCACCCCTTTTTATCTTCAAAAACCCAGGAGACCAATACCATCACAAAGTGTACTCAAAGGTTTTTACTTGTGATAACTCTATATTATGACTATAATATAGTTCTTAAAATCTTAACTCAAAATATTGTAAATTAAATTCAACAATTATCAAATGTGCATTAATTAAAAGGATACTCCTTATGAGACATAAATTTTTATCTATTTTATTTATTCTTTTTATTCTTATAAATCTTTCATCTTTGATATACTCAGAAGGAAATTCTATCAAAATAATGGGAGATTATCCCGATAATACTTCAATTGTACTTAAAGATTCATTGGGTACGATATTAGATAGAGCTACTTTAATTGATAACGAAACGTATACCTTACATGAAGACACATACAGCACAAATTATCATCATCCATTTTCATTATATATTGAAAAAGACTCTTCAAAACTTTTTTTCATTACAAAAGTCTTTGCCAAAGATAGCCAGGAACTTTGCCCAGAGTTTCAAAATATTATATTTAAACATATTTCCGGCAGCATCAAATTTCATCCGGATATGGGAGAGGACACTGGTAATAAATATGTATTTTTTAAAAAAAACAATTCTAGCTCAATACAGCTTATTCCTGTAAATGCAGATAATAATTTTGATTTTTGTATGATTAGATTTGACAATCCTGATAGCCTACAACTATACGCTCTTTATGATGTTGATAATAATAAGAAAGCTGATTTTTCAACAGATATTATCTCTTATGTATCATCCGTTGATCTTAGCAAGAACAAAATTGAAATTAATGAAACTGTCCATAAATTTAAAGGTGCAATTGATCCAAATATATATTCAATTAGAGATGATGAACAATTGTTTATAAAAAACAATCCAACTTTTTCCAAAGGAAATAAACCCAAACAAACTATAGCTCCTATAAATAAAAATGGTGAATTTGAAATCTTTTTGCCTCAGCCTGATATAAGTAATTTATCACTTTATAAGGGGAGAAGGGAATTTGATCGAGATAAAAGTATTTCTGAATTTGAATATCTTGGCGTATTGAATACTTTAAAAAATACCAGTACACAAAATGAAGATCTAACCTACTTTGATATTGAAAGAGTCCTTTCTCAAAGATATCTCGTTCTTTATGATCTAGATGATGCTGATTCGGTTAATATTATGAATAATCTTGAACAAGCTAGTTTTTATTCAAAATTTAAATATGATACTTTGGATATAAATGAGTATAACAATAAACATATTGAATTAGATCAGTATACTTCAGTTGGAATAGCAACATATAAAGTTAATGCTTT
>CAZMOX010000164.1:0-4910 GCA_964567895.1 uncultured Spirochaetales bacterium
ACTTTTTCAGTAGCAGCCTGAACCCAATCTCCACTGTGAGGAAAGAGGGAATAGCTAATATGATGCCTTCCCCAATCCTGAGTCATTTGATCTCTAAAGGTAAAGGTAAGGGGAGATCTGCCGGGCGTAAACAGCAGCGTAAGCCGGGGTAAGTTATCCTCGGGTTTATCAGACCCGAATTTATCAGGACTGATAATCGAAATACCAAAATTATGCTGTTTATCAGTGTGGTCAATCCAGTAACGTGATGGAAATTCATATTGAGTTGGTGAATTTACTCCCCTTTTTGTTCTTGCCGTCTCCCAGTTATAGGTAGTCTTGTCGTTATGTATGGTAAGGGGGAATACAGCCTTTAGTGATTGCCCTTTTTCATACCAGGATATTCTGTCATGAATTTCGATAAGTTCTTCATTTCCTACACTGTTAAGTGAGATATGCTTAATAACTCTGGAGGATTTCCCAAATATAAATTCCACACGTACGGCTGCCCGAAGAGGTCCCTGCTCAGTTATTAGTATTCGGGCAGAAGCTTGTGAAACGATGTGAGGCTTTTTCCTGCGGTCTTTCCAGTCCATATTCCAGGCAGGAAACAGAAAGGGTTTTTCCTTCTGCATACTAAAGTGTATGGGGGAAGAGAGAAATTCTTTACCGGGAACTCCATCTTTTTCTTTGAGAAAAATTGAGGAGAGCGAACCATCCTGAGAGATTTTTATTCTATAGAGACGATTTTCCAACTGAAAACCATTTTCAATTTTTTTCACTGTTGCCGGGAATGGTACAATAGGTTTTTTCCGGATCTGATCCTCAATCACGGTAAGCAGTTTCCACTCTGCCGGGTTCATCGGTGCAGCAATAAGTACTGAAGCACGATTCTCTTTTTGATCCAGAACCTGAAGAGGAAGTAATTTTCCATCGGAATCCTCAATTCTCAGTCTGCTTGAAAACTCAACCTGATCTATCTCTGCATTAACCAGTGTAGTCGAAGTGGAACCTGCAGGATTAAAAAGCAGCAGATGATTTTTTCCCTGCTGAAGGGGCATTCGCCCGGCGATTGATTCTGCAGCATCTTCCAGAACAGAGCTGAAGCTGTTTAGTGCAATGACTTCATCATTATATGCATAGGTGTACGCTTTTGGGGTAGCTGTACCAGGGAGAATATCATGCATTTGACTGCCGATTACCCTGTGCCATGCTGATTCAATTTTTTTTGCTGGGTACGGTACCCCATTAAGCCATGAAGCAGTTACAGCAGCTGTTTCAGCAGCAAAGGCAAGCTGCTCATTCATTCTGTTCCAGCGTTTCATTATTGATTGTGAAGTAAGAGATCCGGCTGAATGTCTCGTCAGAAGCAGATCACCTGTAAATCGCGGCAATCGTAATTTCTCTGATTTTGTGAGGGAGGTGAAGAAACGATCAGAAGACTCCTGTCTTATAAATGGTTGGGTTTCCTGAAGAAGTTTATCAACTCTTTTTACCGATTTTTCATTCGGAGCCCCGCCAATATCTCCGGTTCCATAGTACCGATAATCTTTTGGGACTGCAAAAGATTTTCGATGTTTTTTTAGTCTTAAAAGCCACTTTGTAATGGTATATAGAGGTAATCTAATCTTTGAGGTGTAATTACCCGGATTAAGAGCAGAGGTAAGTTCTGCCCCATCGGGACCTTCCCAGACTCCGATTGAAAAAGGAATACCATTAACAGAGCGCCATGATAATTTCTGGGTAGAAAACCCCTCGATCCCGCAGTGACTGAGAATTGTCGGCATGTTCCCCGGGAAACCAAAGCAGTCCGGCAGCATGTAATCTTTACTTGTTTTTCCAAATTCCTGTTGAAAATATCTTGATCCATAGAGAATGTTTCTTATCATTGATTCACAGGAGGGAACAACTGCATCAGTTTCATCAAGGGATGTTCCTGCTATGTGCCATCGGTTCTGTTTTATATACAATTTCAACTGTTCAAACTGTTCCGGGTAATACTCTTTAATCATCATATACCTAAGCGCCCCGGTAAAATTAAACTGATAGGACGGGTACTTTTCAAAGAGTCGAAAATTATCATCCAGTGTGTTCTTCAGGTATTTTTGTATTGTGGTGATATAATCCCAGCGCCATTGGGTATCCAGGTGGGCGTAGGAGGTTAGATAAAGCATGTCGGGCTCACGATAAGATTGAGACCGGCCACGTTTTTTTACTTTTCTCGTTTTAGGTCTATCATTTTTCAACAGGGTATCACCTCTGTGAGAAGTATAGCAGAGCGGGTTTTAAAAATCAAAAAGAACTCCATAAGGGTACGTTAAAAATTATACGAATTTTTCATGCACCCGAAGATTGAAAATATATTAATTTTTATAAATCCAAATCTTTGATTTGGATCAATCTACCTGTTAATCAGAAGTTTTGGATGATTGTAACTTTTTGTAATATATAAGTTTAATAACAATTATCCAAAAATTTCATAAGGCAATTTCTTAGAAAATTGCCTCACTTACTGGATGGCCATAGAGATTTCTTGGCTTTGTTCTGCACTTAAAACAACTTTACCGGCTTTTGCATTGGATTTTACATGAGCTATACTTGTAGCTGACGGTATCATCGGTCCCATACCTGGGAGTGTTAATGTATACGCAAGGGTAATTTCACTTATGGTCATATCCCATTTTTTCGATAAAGTATCCAGTTTCCTTAATTTTCTCATATTCACATCTGTTAACATAGTGTTCATAGCATTTTCATCAAATAAACGATCACCCTTACCAATTTTTGCTTTATCCAGGTACCTGTCCGTTAATAAGCCCTGCCCCAATGGTCCCCATGGAATAAAGGAAACTTTGTTCTTATGACAAAAATCCAGGACATCTTTTTCTTTTTTATTTGGTCCTTGGAGGATATTAAACCTATTTTGCACAGCAACTGTTACAGGAAATCCCTTTTTTGAAAGGTTTGAATAGGTTTCCATATTTTCTTTTGAGAAATTAGAGACTGCTAAGTAGCGTATTAAGTCCTGTGAAATCAAATCACTTATTGCACTTAGCGACTCCTCTGATGGTGTGATTCCATCATAGGTATGAAAATAAAGCAAGTCGACTCTATCAATATCCAATCTTTCCAAGCATGCATATAAGGATTCCTTGATATTTAAACGACTTAACCGGCAATGGTTTGGCGTTTTTCCATCCATTAAACCAAAAACTTTAGTAGCAAGAACTATATTACGCCTCATATCAGGATTAGCTTTTAACCATTCTCCAATTACTCTTTCTGAATTTCCTGAACTTGCATTATATCTATTGGCTGTATCCCAGAAAGTCACACCTTCCTCTACAGCGCGATCAAATATGTTAAAAGCCTCTTTTTTTCCAACACGGGAGCCATCACCTGTTTCAGGTAAACCAATTTTCCAGGTTCCCAGACCCATCTTTGAAACTCTAAGACCAGAGTTCCCTAAATACAAATTAGGCATACCATTAAATTCATCACTAACAAAGGGAAGTCCATAATAGCTAGGATCGGGTTTACTCATTCTATACTCCTCATAAATTGATTAAATCTTTTGTGTTATTCTTTACTTATTCATAATAGTAAATCGCATGTATTGTACCATTAGTTCGATATAAAAAATATATATTCTAACTGAAATTACTTAAAATTTAACTACATGCTACCAGAACCGAAATCGATGGGATTCTACTAGGAAGAACTTTAGTTGTAATTAGAAATCTGCATTGAAGGATTTAATTAAAAACAAGGATACGTTTTTATTCGATTAATTATTTTCTACCTTATAGTGAGTACTAGTGTTATAATCACTTTGTTACTGATATAACCCAAAGGATGTTTTTATGCGTGAAAAAAATATACAAGCCAATCAATTATTTTGGTTATCAATACTCTCTTTTACTATTGTCTCTATTATTATGGCTCTTCTGGCTCCAACTCTGGTGCAAAGATTCTATCCACTCCCGCCTGATCCCGGGGCAGCCTGGTACGGATGGCAGCTGACTTCAACTACAGCAGCAGCACGGATAAGCTACTGGCTGGGATTTGCGCTGCATTTTCTCACTGTTATTTATTTAGCATATCGAGGGAAGAGTGTGAAACCTGGGAAGAAGGGAGGAGTCACAAGATATAACTTAATCATGTTTGCTGTTAATCTGGGTTTTGTTCTGCTGCATCTGTTGCAGACCTATGTCTGGTATGATGGACTTGCAAGAGATGTTCCTATTTGGACCAGTCAGGGTTCAGTTATTGTGATGCTTATCCTCGTGCTTTATATGATGATTCCCCAAAGGGGACTTTTCTGGGGTAGAAAATTTTCACCTCCACAAAGAATGCTTAAATTTATAAATACCTGGCATGGTCCTTATATTGCACTGGCACTCGTCTATACGTTCTGGTTCCATCCCATGGATGGTAACTGGGGACTGCTTAGCGGATTTGTCTATATGTTTCTGCTTTTTATCCAGCTTATCCTGTTTAATACCAAAATTCATTTTAATAAGGCCTGGATCGTATTATTAGAGTTTGGTGTCGCTATACATGGAACACTGATTACGGTTTATAAAGATATGGATATATGGCCGATGTTTATGTATGGGTTTCTTGTGATGTTTTTTCTCACACAACTTTTTTCATGGAAAATTCCTACTAAATGGAAATGGATATCCTTAGGTGCTTTTGCTGTCTCAATCATCCTTGTGTATGGTTTTATACGTGGATTTGAACATATCTATGAGGTTCTTTTTATACCGACAGCTTTATACGGAGGTGCTGCAGCCCTTATTGCAATCGGGTATTTGTGGGATAAGATAGCTGACAGGAAGCGACAGACCAATTGAGCTAGGGTGATGTATGATGACGCAGCAGATACCTACCGCGTACAAGTAAGAATCCTAAGCTTTAAGTTGTAC
>CAZMOX010000165.1:0-4807 GCA_964567895.1 uncultured Spirochaetales bacterium
GCAGATCATAATTTCCACCTATACTGAAAATATTATACCACTCATAATCCCCATCCTGCAAAAAAGCTTTTCGTAAATCTGCAAGATTTGATGGAGCCGGTTCTCCCCAGGCTTCAAGATAAATTGCTTCCATCTCTTCAGATAGAAGAGACCCCCCATATCCCAACAAGGGCTCATCATACGACCCGCCAAATTCTCCGTGCCGAATCAACTGGTATCCGCCATGTAGAGAAAAATGTTCCATGGGGTTAGCATTAATCCGAATCAGCAGCTCATCGGTGTTGGGATCCAATTTTGTGCATAATCCTTCTCCTCCACTTACAAATGATTCAAAAACCTGTACACCAGAACCAACCGGATCTATCCAGGGAACCTCAGTTGCCGGGTGCGTATAGGTAAACGGTTCAACTTTTGTATACTGCAGGGTGATAAGACCAAAAGGTACTGAGGGAATAACCGCCTGTACACCTGCCTGAAATGAGTAGAAATTACGAACATAATCGAAAAAATCAGAGATGCTTTTAGGTTTCAGCTCATCAACATAGAGTGTTGTCCATGCCTCTGCCCAACCGGGAAGTGATAGCCCTAATGTTGCTCCTCCCATAATATTATCAAAATCACCAATCTGACTCTGATAGAGAGAAGAGAAAATTAATGGATTCAGATAGCCAAGTTCGAAACGTTTAGGAAAAACTACTCCTTCATGAACAGCTACATAGATCCAATCCAAAGGGCGAATTTCCACCATTTTCATTGCAGTCATGGATTGAAGCTGTGAGGCCTGTGCGTTATCCCCGCCATTTTCCAATGTTCCCACAAGGTAGGAGTATGACATCCAATCTGTTAATTGTAAGGTAGTTTCAAATGCAACTATAGGCCGACCGGATCCGGAAAGAACCAGTGAATCACTACCTAATCCCCATTCACGTCGATGCCTGCCAAAATTCATCGTTACTTTACCATCAAAAAAACCGGTACTTATTTCCGGACGGGATCTGAAAGCAAAACTGTAAAATTGATCAACATTCCCGCCCCCGCCCATTGATGATGGATTATAGGTATATCCATCCCAATCGACCGAGTAACTGTAGGCTGGAAATGCCTCAATCTGGAGAAAATTCAGCGCAAACGCCATATCAAATGCATATGAAATTGATGTTCCTATATCCCCATCCATAAAAAAGTTGAAATAATTGGTTTGGGCAAGAGCTTCAAGACCTGCAAAATCAGCTGATGAAAGAGTTTCCACTCTAATTCCCATATCCGCAGTTAACGGGATTTCCCCAAAGGAGAGATATCCATCCTGTAGTATATTTCCTACCGGATTAAAACTTTCCAGATAACTTTTGGCTATCTTTTTTTCCCGGTCTGATAATTTTGATCCATGCAGCATCTCATTTAGGAGTTCAATAACCTTGCTCTCTGTATAGGGTCTTACCGATGGAACATGCTGGACGGCTCCGGTAATTTGTGCCTGGTCTATTAGTGCATATATGGGAGATGTCAGTGGAACGGATGAGTAGTTTCCGCCAAATATAAGTCCTGTACTGATAATGCAAAATACTATACTGAACAGACTTATAAAAAAGCGCATCATTGCTCCTCCGGTTACATATTTATATCCCTATATAAATTCGGTACCTATCAGCATATTATCATAAATCAGGGATACTGCAACACACAGTATTCCCCTCAATCAGAAAAGTTTGCGTTAGATGATAAGTAATGATACATTATATATAGATATATTTATTCATCAGAGTTTTCCTACTTTTATTTGAGGAGAGATTCGTATGAAAAAAGTTTTGTTGGTAATTCTGAAATTCTTTCGGTTAATCGGTTCCCTTGGAGTTGTTCTGGGAATTTTTGTTCTCCTGTTCATCGGCGGTCCATGGTATCTGTACAATGATCCAATTATCCCTATCTGGTTAAAGACGGCGGCATTCGCTTTTTTGGGCGGTCTGCTGCTTGTGCTTATAACGGTAGCCCTTGAACAGAAAAGTTCCAAACCTGTGAATGTGGAGCAGGATCTGGAAAAAGCACAGGAGGGGATACTCCTGCAGAACTCGGAGTCCATTCCGGGGAAAATTATTTCTGCTAACCTCGGCCTTGTACAGGGGCATACCATCTATGCCATCTGGATAGGTAAGGATCTTTCTTCCATAATAAGGTTAATCCTTGGTGGTGAGCTGCTTGAATACACCGACATGATGGGAAAGGCACGAAAACTTGCAACCGCAAGAATGCTCACTGAAGCAAAGAAACTTGGGGCAGATGCAGTTGTGAATGTCCGTTTTATGACCACCAGTGTCATTGGCAGTGCCGCAGAGCTGCTTGCCTATGGTACTGCTGTTAAGCTTAAGTGAAGCAGTATATCTCCTTCAAAACAATTTATCTGAGCAAAAACGGGTCAATTTAGCTAAGTTCTATAGATTAAACAGACTTTTCCATCAATTTTTGCAAATTTTTGCGCTCATATATTGTACTATGTAATTGACTAAGTCCCAATGTCATTGCAACCTTGAGAACATTTTGATATCCCATATTCATAAACTTATCGAGTACATTGGCCTCATCATAAGTTTCTGATGAAATATTTATGGTAATTCGTTTATTCTTGATACCAAGAATTTTCTTCTTCTCAGATTTCGTCATAGCTCTAGAGAAGTCTGTCTCTTCATAATACTTTTCTGAAATTTTAGCACTAGCCATTTGAAACCTCCTGCCTGTATACTGATTTTTCATTTTATTATTCACAACAACCATTATGTGCTTTGGGGCTGGGAATTACCAATACCGGCACATCTCCATTCAATATTTTCTCAATCTCATCTCTTGAAAAACACCTTTCATCCATCCTTTCTTTGATGTGCCTCGAATATTTCCACATACATACATTATATGTATCTTTTTAGCCACAGCCAAGACATTCTGTTCGGAAAATAGTACGTTACTGATGCACAGTTATGATAACGAGCTTCCCGCCCCAGGGACTCGTCATGGAAAGGATTATCCCTTCGACTGTCAGGATCTCTCCAACTTTTGCAATAATTTGTTTGCCCATATCTCCAATAATGGTATAAGATATACGGCTTTTTGATTCCCATTTTTCTACTAGAGTCGGGGTGCCGTCAGATAAAATTTCAACTTTTCCGGTTATGGTAACTATCTTTGAATCCTTCAGATCATCATAATTCATTGCGACAACCTGATCGGGAGAGACTGCTGGAGTCCAGCAGGAGGTTAAGAGCAGAGTGCCAAACAACAAGGTTGTTATTACTAATACGATAGACTTTCTCATCTCTACTATCTCCTGACTACCACATGGGACCCGGATGGAGTGTACCTTCAGTATTATTATACCAGGATTGAAGCAGCTCAAACCAGCCTTCTACTTCCCGGTTTACACTTATTTTTTCACCATCAGGTGCACAAAAATCAAGTGATCCATAATTAAGATCAGTTCTCCCGGCCCATGTATTAATTTCATCACGCGTCAAACTGGAATAAAAGTATTGATAGGTCCAATAGGTATGAGAATCCTTATCACGGTATGCATCATCTGCATCCCCATCAGGAAAAAAGATACTCAGACCATTCTCCCAATCTTCAGGTTTTAACCCATCTTCATTGTATCCGCTTCCTGCCCAGGAATAGATTATTGCACCCTCGATAGCAAACATAAGATTTTCAGCCTTACCCCGGATATCAGAAGGAAAACTGCAATCAATACTATCCCGTATACGCCAAGCCAGATCATATAAATCAAAACTTGCATAATTCTCCCATTCATCTCCTGCTGATACATCAAAGTAGTGCATAAGATCCGTCTCTTTTTCAGGATCTACAATCAAATCAATGGCTGATCCCCTTATAAGTTCAATTTCATCCTTATAGTCAACTAACAAGGCAGCTAACTGGTCAAGTGCTGTTTTAACATTTTCAATCTTTGTTAGATCAACTGCGGTCTGGGTTTGTGCCGGATATTCAGAAAATGCATCCTGGTACTCTTTTGCAACTATTATTGCAAGATCTTCCGGCGAAAGATATGAGATATTGTAACATAAATCCCCTCCATATTCTGCACTCTCAATAACAGAAGAACCACTCAAACGGTATAATATTCTATCATATTCCCACCCATCTTCCTGCTCTTCAGCCGGGGAAAAAGTCATAGTCTGTGCCCCAAAATTTCCGGTACCTGGCCGAAACTCATAGGCAATTTCTGTCATACCCATTAAGCAGGCATCCATTCCAAGAAAATCTACACTTTCTTTTTCAGTAAGCACATTCTTGATTTCTCCAATATAGAGAAAATCACTCTCATCCGACCCTTCTATAGTTTCATCTTGGCATATCTCTCTACTGTCAGCACTGCTGCTTATCGACCGAACTCCCCCGCCGTGATTCCAGAGAATAAGTGCATAATTATCAGTATCGTATCTATCTTTTGTATACACGATAAAGTCCCGCAATTCGCTCGCATCACCCATATTCGGTTCAGAATTCAATCCACCGATATTTATGCCAGATGGGTTGCTGCTATCACTATCAGGATCGATATCCCCCGGCTGCACTTCAAATCTTCCGTAATTGCCCGGAGCAAGCCCATCATACTGAACTATAAGATTTAAGTTAGCCATAATATCGGAGTCTTTCTGCTGTGCAGCAAATAGACCGGCTTCCATCTCATGAAAATCTTCTTTTGCTGCTTCATTCAAATTATTATCCCCATCCAGCCAAACCATTATGGTCCAGGATTTTGGGACTGAGAAAGAGACCTTTTTCGATCTACTTCTTATGCTGG
>CAZMOX010000166.1:0-4794 GCA_964567895.1 uncultured Spirochaetales bacterium
AAAGCTGCGTAGTTCAAATAAAATGAGTATAGGTTATATTGCGCCTTTAACTCAGAGCTCTTCCACAGAATATTATATTGATATCCTCAAGGGAATTCAGAGTGAAGCTCACAAGTACGGATACACTATCGATATATATGATATCAATGAGGAGGATGAAAGGGATTATTTTTCAAAGTTGCCTTTCATGGGCCTTGTTGATGGATTAATAATTGTCTCTTCGATTGTTTCCGCAGAAGATTTGACTCCTCTTTATTTGAGGAATATTCCTGTTTTTCATATCAATCCTCGTATAGAGGATACTAACCCGCCTTTTATTGGAAGTGTTTTCTCAGAGGTTACTCCAATAACTCAATTGTTCGATCATATTTTCAAAGACCATGGTTACAATAATCCGTTGCTTTTATCTGTAAACCTTAATAACTATTCTCAGCGTGAGGAGAAATACAGGCTTTTTGTTGAGGCTATGGAAAATAACGGGATGAAATTTAATAGAGAAAAGAATGTCATTTTTCTAGATTCCTACAGTTTCTCTGAAGGGATGAGAGCTTATCAAATAGCTCTTGAGAAGAATCCTGATGCCGATGTTTTTGTTTGTCTTTCGGATACGATCGCTTTGTCAATCATGTATGCTTTGGGAAAGGATAATAAAAAAACCGCAGTGACTGGATATGCAGACTTCGAGATAGCAAAAGTTTTTGACCTGACAACTATTAACCAGAATATAGATATGCTTGGTATTAGAGCATTTCAGCAATTGTATTTTGCAATTAAATATATATCACTGAACAATGAATTTCCAGACTACAGTGTAAACCGAATTCCTACTGAATTTATCAAAAGAAAATCTTGCGCCTGTTAGGTGCATTAAATTTATTTAAGGAGTTTTTTATGAAGAAAACACTAGTTGTTTCTATGGTTCTTCTGATTATCGTTTGCTCTGTATGGGCCGGCGGCATCCAGGAAGGTGGTGATGAGAAAACATCAATTAAGATGTATTATCCTGTCGGAGTGGCCGGACCTCTTGCCAAGCTTATGGAAGAGATGGTCTCTGAGTTTAATGAATCACAGGAGAGTGTCGAAGTTGAAGCAGTTTTCGCCGGAGGGTACACAGAAGCTTTGGAGAAAACAAGGACCGCTGTATTATCCGGTAACCCCCCGGCTCTTGCAGTTCTGGATGCTCCAAACCTTCTGTCATTAAAAGATATTGATGCGATTATACCATTGGATTCATTCATTGAGCAAGATGGAGGAAAAGCTTTTACTGATGAATTTCTACAGGCATTTCTGGAAATCGGTCGCAATGATGGGAAACTATGGTCAATTCCTTGGCAGAGAAGTACACCTATGTTCTATTACAATAAAACTCATTTTAAAGAAGTAGGATTGAATCCGGATAATCCTCCATCAACCTGGGATGAAGTGATTGAAGCAGCAAAGATGCTCACTATCAGAGATGACAAAGGGAATGTTCAGAGATGGGGAATGGAATTGCCCATAAACTTCTGGCTGTTTAAACCTATGGTTCTACAAGCTGAAGGGATACTTGATAATGAAGCTGGTACAAAACTAAATATAGATACGAAAGAAGTAAGAGCGGCTCTGGCTTATATGCAGACAATGGTAGATCAGGGAAGTATGCCTGCTATAAAACAGTGGTCGGAATCAGTAAGCGATTTCGCTACTGGTGCTACCTCAATGATCTATAATTCAACTGGAGCCCTTGGATTTATTAGGAAATCAATGACAGACGATTTCGGCACTGCTTTCCTGCCGGCAGGAAAGAGACAGGTAGCAATTGAAGGCGGAGGAAACTTTTTTATATTTAAAGATAATGAAGAAAAAGTTCAGGAAGCTGCCTGGGAGTTTATTAAGTGGATGACTTTGCCTGAAAATACAGCTCGCTGGAGTATGGGATCTGGTTATATTCCTGTAAAAGAAGCAGCTTTTAATGTACCGGAGTATAAAGCTTATACTGATGAGTGGCCGCAGGCTTTAACTGCATACAATCAGCTTATGCAGTCTGATATGGAAAGAAATATGATGACACACCATGTTAATGCTATCAATAAGCTTGTTAATAGTACCCTTGAAAGAATAATGGCTGGTGAAAATGTAGATAAAGCTCTTTCGGATGCTCAGAAAGAAGCTGATGAGATTCTAAAAGAAGTTCAGTAAGAAATCCAATGTGAAAGGCCGGTAGTTTAATATGCTGCCGGCTTCTAATTATAATGATAAAGAGGATAAACTTAATGTCTCCCAAGAGTTTTAAAAGATTGAAACCATATTTGTTTCTTCTGCCCGCCTTATTTTTTTTGGCAGTCTTCACTTATTTCCCAATATTAAATGCTTTTAAAACAAGTCTGTTCAAATTGAATCTGGATTTTCCTAAAGGTGAGTTTGCTTGGTTTGAGAACTACCGTATTCTTTTGGCAAGCAGTACATTCAGGCAGGTTATCAGTAACTCATTATTTTATTCTTTTTCAACTATTATTATTGGTTTCACTCTTTCCCTTTTTCTGGCAATTCAGCTGGATAAGAATATTAAACTTAAAGGATTCTATAAGGTAATCCTTTTTTATCCTACTATGATACCAATGGCAGCAGCAGCCCTGATCTGGATGTGGATTTTTATGCCAATGTATGGTGTTCTGGATTATTATCTGGGTAAATTAGGATTTGCAAGTCATAATTGGCTTAATGATCCCAATCTTGCACTTGGATGTCTGGTTGTCGTAGGTGTATGGAAAAGGCTGGGATATTATGTTCTGTTTTTCCTTGCCGGACTTCAAAATATACCGAGCTCCCTTAATGAGGCTGCAACAATTGATGGTGCTAATCCCGTTCAAAGATTCTTTGTTATTACTCTGCCTATGATCTCTTCATTCTCATTCTTCGTTTTTATTACGAGTATCATAGACTCACTGCAGGCTGTAGATCAGGTCTACATTATGACACAGGGAGGACCATTTGAGTCGACAAATCTGCTGGTCTATTACATTTATGAAAACGGATTTAAATACTGGAACAGGGGACTAGGATCAGCAATGACTTCTGTCTTAACCATTTTTCTCCTCATTGTCACTGTAGTAATTTTTAAGACAGTCGGCAAAAAAGTGTACTATGAGAGTGAAAGATAGGCTCAAGGAATAACTATGAAAAATAAAATGAATATATACAGTCATATCTTCCTTTTCTTTGTATCACTAATTGTATTGGTTCCATTGGTTCTGATAATAAGTACGGCATTTAAAAGCTTACAGGAGATTATGACATTAGATTTTCACTGGATGCCGGAAAAAATCATTGTTACCAACTTTATAGAAACCTTAGCAGTGGCGCCCTGGTTGAGATATTATATGAATACAATAATTCTGGTAATTATGGTTTTAGCAGTGCAGCTGGTTACTATCAGTCTTGCAGCATATGCTTTTGGTCGAATGAAATTCAAAGGAAAGAGTATCCTATTTATACTCTTTCTTGTTCAGATGATGATACCTGCTCAGAGTTTGGTCATTCCCAACTATATGACCCTGTCCTCACTTAAAATGATTGATACCATTCTAGCTATAGGAGTTGTCTATTTTGCGTCTGCCTATGGTGTTTTTCTGATGAGGCAGGCTTTTATGGCTGTCCCTCTCGCAATGGAAGATGCTGCCAGAATGGAGGGCTGCGGTTCCCTTAGATTCATTGCTACTGTGCTGATTCCATTAACCAAACCATCATTGATAGCTTTCTCTTTAGTGAGCCTGACCCATCACTGGAATGAATTTTTCTGGCCGATCATTGTTACGGATACTGTAAAAGCACGTCCTCTTACTGTGGGGCTGGCCATGCTTACTCAAGCGACGGAAAGCAGTCCTGAGTGGGCCCTGACATCGGCGGCTACTTTGATTGTTATTGCACCTCTAATGATCTGTTTCCTTATTTTCCAGAAACAGTTTATTTCCAGCTTTATGTCATCAGGAATAAAAGGATAGTCCATGGATTTTTGTTTTTTAGGAACATCCGGTGCTGTACTAACAGAGGGGGAGACAACTACATCTCTTCTGTTTAGGAGTGAAATCTTCAATGTCATGATAGATTGCCCGGGAAATGCCGTCAGTATTTTACAACAAATTGGTTGTTCTCCGCTTGATCTAGATGGTATTATTTTGACTCACGCACATCCAGATCACATAAATGGGTTACCTTTTTTTATTCAGAATCTATTGCTACTTGACCGGAAGAAGAAACTTTTTTTGATTGCCAATTCTTACACAATGAACAAAGTGAAAAGTCTTCTTCAGCTTTTCAATTTACAGAATAATCTCCCTTTTGAGGTTATATATCTGTCCCAGGAATCGGGTTTTGCCAAATCCTTCGGAAAAATGGCTGTTGAATTGGTTCCTGTTTCGCATTCGGTGCCTACCGCCGGAGTCCTGATAAGAAATGATGATTATAAGCTTTTCTATACTGCAGACACAGGCCCCATACCTGATACTATAAAGGCTCTTGCTCCTCTGAATACTCTCATTCATGAAGCAAGTGGCTTAGTGGAAGATGAAAGGACGGTTAATAGTTTTGGTCATTCATCAGGAAGGCAGGCCGCGCAGGCTGCATCGCAGATTGATGTCGAAAAGCTTTTTCTTTGTCACTTTGACTACAGAATTGATGATGTAATTGCAAAAACTGTCAGAGAAGCTGAAGTGAATACAGAGCAGCAAATTATCGTTCCGGAAAGACTTAAATTTTATTCATGTAATAATTGAAGTTTACAAATTTCTGTTGATGTTTGGTTCTGTTCATCATTGA
>CAZMOX010000167.1:0-4762 GCA_964567895.1 uncultured Spirochaetales bacterium
ATAGTATCAGAATGCAAGAAAAAAAGGCCGGCCTTTAAAATTACTCTAAATAATTGTGAATACCCACCTTTTATACAGCCTATTACATAGTAATTTATTTATTTCCATGTGTAAAGGATTAATTTATTAATAAAAATGCTATGGGGTAAAACAGTCCCAGAGCCAAAATGAAGAGAAATAAGTGGCCAGGGGGTGCCCAGTCTCCTGCCCGGAAAAATTAAGGAGTAAAAAATAAAAACATCAGAACTTATACTGCAAACCAGCAGAATAAGTAATTTTACTTAAATCAAATACAAACGGTTTAGGAATTTTATAGTCACCACCAAAGGTCAACATATAATTTCCAAATCCAATTCCGGCAGATAGCCCTGCCCCAAAAGTTCTATCGGCTGAAAAATATAGACCGTCAACCACGATCATTCCACCAAAACTTGCCATGGCGATAACAGCTTCCAGGTAATATTTTTTTGGAGGAAAACCTGCAGAATGATGGAAAAAGTCAAGAAATAGTTTCTATCTGTTACTATGGCTTACGCCTGGGTTTTACTTTCAAATGGCCACATAACTGGTAACAGTATGGAACTATACTCTTGGGTATAGTGAAATCTATCGCTTATGATTTTAAGATCGTAATTCAAATTTATTTGACAAAATACAATCTGGTACATACCTACCAATACTTATCGTACCCAATAAGGTGTTCAACTTCCTTAGGAATAACCAATCGTTCCTGACAACACGGGGATAGTCGTATTTCGAAGTTAATCATACAGCAAAGCTATTCCATCAATTTTGCATTTAATTGCATCCTACACACGCGAGTCTTTTTTTCCGGTCAGTAGGTAAAGAAAAGAAACATCATTGTCTGTAATCTCTTCATGGTCCAGATGTAAAATACCCCTGGAAGGTATAAAAAATAACAGTAAGCCTCAATCTATTTCAACTAAAAATGGCTGCAACACTTTATCCATTACCTTCGTAGCTCCAAAGACATAAAACTGATCCTGCATAGAAGTAAATTGTAATGGCAAATCGTCATCTAGAGTCCCGTAAGAGTAGGAATGAACATCGTGATCTTCTATTCCAAGGTTTAGCACTATAAGATCTTTTCCTCCAAAATGATTTTGTACATCTATATCATTGGATTCGCTCCATCCGATAATTGTAAGTCGCTTATTTCTTTCGATGATATCTGTGGCTATTTCGTCATGAGACCCTCCGAACCTAACATCCCATATAGGTTTTCCTCTTTTTCCAAGTCCCATAACGAAGATGTCTGCTTCACCTCGAGCAGTTGGAATGAAATCTTCAGAATCAGTTGACCCCAGTATGATAGGTCCCTTTTGGCTATAGATCAGTTTGGCAATAAGATCAATTCCTTTCCCACCATAAGTCCTTTTCCATAATACTCTTCCATGTTTGTTCAGTTGTACTAGCTTGATATCCCATTGGTGCCTGTCAGACCATGTGTTATAACAAACATAGGTCGAATCTTTTACATTAAGCAGTACACCAGCTATATCATCATCCTTGCCTCCAAGAGTTTTCACCCAATTCAACTCTCCTTTGTCCAGGTTGTATTGGGCTACTACTATATCCCAACCTCCAAAATGATCGTCTATTTCCCCACCTGATTCATTAGTCCAACCAAGAATCGTGACCGTACCATTTTGTCTGGATATACTAATGTCATGAGCCTGGTTTAATCCATGGCCTCCTAAGTTGATCGACCAACGAACCCTCATTTTTTCATCGAATCTAACAACGATGATATCTTGCAAAGTACTCTCTGTCATTTTTAAAATACCTTCTGAAGATGAGGTATTTCCTAATAAGATCAGTCCATCATCCAAAGCAACAATTTTTTGAACCGTATTTGATTTATTCCCAGTAAATATCCAATTTCCAGTCACATTGAAATTGTTGTCGATGTCACTGAGTGAAATTTCCCAACTTCCAGCTGAATTATCCATACTATTGGACGCGAGGGTGAACCCTCGTGAAGTACTGATAATACTAACAGGATTGAAGGCATAGTTTGTTCCCTGTAAATCTAGTGTGGCTGCTTCGACACGGCAGCATAGAACCGCTAATAGGAAGCAGACACTGATCAAATTCGAGAATTTGCCTCTCAACACTCAGGCACTCCTCTGCATTATTTCTTTACGTGCCTTTTCAATCTTCAATTTATTCATAAGTATATCGAAGGCCAATGCACCTATGAGAACAACCCCGTTCACGGGTTGGTACCAATAAGTTGATACATTCAGCATAACCAATACATTGGATAAGAGATTAATGAAAATAACTCCCAAAAAAACACCAAAAATATTTCCATGACCACCAGAGAGGCTACACCCCCCCCAAACAGCTGCTGATATAACAATCATTTCCGCACCTATCCCTGTTGTGGATGAAGCCGATCCGAACCTTGAGGCATTTAGTACTCCGGCTAATCCGGCTAACGCTCCAGAGATCATGTAAGCAATGATCCTTACCTGGTCAGTTTTAATCCCTATCAGTCTGGCAGCTTTCAGGTTACCACCAATATAATACATCTGACGAAAGAACTTGGTTTTTGCCAGCAGGATACCAAGAATGATCAGAATTACAAACATATACCAGATGGGTGCCTGTAATCCTAATAACTTGGATTGACTAATGGCATTAAAACCTGATGGAAGGAAGGCAACCCCCCCCCTTCTGCAAGAACAACGACTAACCCTCTGACTATCCCCATCATTGCCAATGTAGCGATGAGAAAGTTTATTCCCAATTTTACTACTAGAAATCCATTCACTAATCCAATAAAAGTTGTAGTCACTAGGGCTAATACTATGGATACCGGAATACTGAGTCCCCAGTTTTTCATTGACAAGGCTACAATAATTCCAGCCATGGCCATACTTGAACCAATAGAAAGGTCTATCTCGACCATTATTAAAAGCAGACAAAGACCAGTCTCTCCCTCTTTGTTTACACTTTTTATCAAGCAAGTCTTTCGACAGTAATTCTTTAAAAACTATCCATCCATATACGCTCACATAATCACCGAAGGACTCAAACGCTTCGCATTATGTGCAGGCAGACCGCTCTCTAGTATTTTCCTCTTCGCTGTTTCAACATCGTATGCCACCCGCTCGATTGATGCAGTCCGATTCATGACTTCAAAAATAAGGTAAGTTGCCAGATATTGCTTATCCCTTGGCTGCCCAACACTTCCGGCATTGATGATATACTTTCCCCTTTTGCCGAACTCCTTTGTGTGCAGTACTTCGCCGGTTATCTTGCCGTCCAGTTCGCTATACAAGTAGGGTCGATGGGAATGTCCAATAATGGTGAATGGTTTATCCTGTACGAGAAAGCATCGTTCTGACTGTGCTACGTCCAGAACATATTCCCATCTGTCAGGATTACTCAAACTGCCGTGCACTACAGAGAACTTGTCAAAATTTATGATCAGAGGGAGTCGGGCAAGCCACTCCTTTTGCTGATCGGATACGTGCTCACGTGTCCATACTATCGATTTAAAAGCAGCACTATTTATTGTATCCATTCCTCGATCCGAGCATACATAGGAATCATGATTCCCCTGAACAGTGAGTATGTTGTTATTTCTCATAATATCGATGCATGGACCGGGGTCTGCTCCATACCCGACGACATCTCCAACGCAAAGAATATTTTCAATTCCTTTGTCCTGGATGTCATGGAAGACAGCTGATAAAGCCTCGAGATTCCCATGGATATCACTGATACAGGCTACACGCTTTATTTGTTCATCTATATTCAGGACAGGTGTTGTTATCATGATTATTCTCTTCATTTTTAAAGAATTTATGGATATTGGTATTCATCAAGGCAGCACTCACCGCCAAGGATTTTCGCATTTTTACAACCTTTTTACATTATTTTCTAAAAAACCTATACGACCTGCATTTTTGGTTTAGATTTTTTGAATTGACCAAAATCACACGTTATCTGTATACCAGTTATTTTATGATATACAAAAAGTTTATGGCTCCTTACAAGGATATCTTATGTTTATTCAGAGTACAAGGAATATTTTTTGATATATATACCGGTATATAGTTAAACACCATAGTTAAATACCTTTACTATATTTCTCCGGCAGCTCAACTGCTACAAGTTCATCAGGCTTGTGGTCTGCTGCACGTAATGGTTGGAAGGTCTGCACTGATGCTTCTACCTTCCCTCCGATTCTATTCATATCAACTATTACAAAATACCGGCCGTTCTCCGGGATCCGAAACCTCAATGGCGATTTCCTGGCTCTTCCTCCCCAGTAATCAAAACTCCGACCTAACCGGTACCGGTGGAAGTTTTTTGTATCTATCAGTCGAACGTATGAGGGTCCTGAAAGAATTACTTCTATAATAAGCCCTTTTGCACATTCTCCAAGGTGGTGTTTAAATAACATGTTACTCATCTATTTTCACCAATTTCTTTATATGATTTTCCTTTACCATCCATAAGCAGTTTTGCTTCAAGTCTTCACCTGCTGCTGACAAAGAATATTTTTCCATCATAGGAACATTTCCACTCGATGTACCCATTACAATAGTCATTTACTTCGCTACAATCAAAACCTATTTTTCTCTCAAGATAGTTCCCTGCGTTTAAAACAGAATTTACTGATTGAGTGACTTTAGCATATCCTGTTCCATATTTATAATAGATCGCACTCCCTAGGAGTTTGTCGGACTTGATGCTATTAGAGCTATTTTTAGAGATTTTTGAC
>CAZMOX010000168.1:0-4737 GCA_964567895.1 uncultured Spirochaetales bacterium
GAACCCGTGTTGAAGCAGATTATCCAAATGTTATGGATGATGTGGTAATTATTGCTGTTACTACCGATATCCCCAATGATGGAGTGCAGTTTATTCCATCAATGCCTCAGGATATGCGGAAAAAGATTGTTGATGCACTTTTGAAAATTATTAAGACAGATGAAGGGAAAGATGCGCTCAATATTGCTTATCAATGGAACGATCTCCAGGTACAGGATGATACTTTTTATGATCCTTTCCGTCAGGTACTTCAGGCTTCAGGACTTAGTATAGAAGAATTAAATAAATAGATAATGTTTATTATTGAATACTTCTCATTCCGGCAGGCCGGCTCGGTCGTGCCGGATACTATGTAAAATTGAGGAGTTCTTTACGGGAAGGCGATGAGCAAAACCGAAAAGAACTCCTTTTTTAAAGGGGCTTCCATGCTTGAATTTAAAAATCTCAGAAAGGTTTATCCTGATGGAACAGTTGCACTTAAGAGAGTCAGCTTTACCGTTGAGGAGGGTGAATTTCTCATTATTATCGGATTATCCGGTTCTGGGAAATCCACGCTTCTCAGATGCATTAACAGGCTGATTGAACCGACAGCGGGCGAAATCCTCTGGGATGGCAGTGATATCATAAAAGCCCAGCCGAAAGAGCTTCGTGAATTTAGACGGAAGATTGGCATGATTTTTCAGCACTTCAATCTGGTAAAACGATCCAGTGTCATGACAAATGTTTTGTCAGGCAGATTAGGTTATGTTAGTCCTGGATCCAGTCTGCTGTACCGATTCTCAGATAAGGACAAGAAAAAAGCCTTAGATGCTTTAGAGATGGCGGGTATCACTGATCAGGCTCATAAACGGGCTGATGAGCTTTCCGGTGGACAACAGCAGCGAGTTGGAATAGCCCGGGCTCTCATGCAGGATCCTAAGTTGATTCTTGCTGATGAACCGGTGGCGAGTCTGGATCCTGTGCTGGCACATTCAATTCTTGGTTATTTGGAAAAACTTAATAAACAGCTTGGTATAACAGTAATATGCAGTCTTCACTATTTAGACCTCGTTCAGAGGTATGCAACCCGGGTAATCGGACTGAAAGATGGTGAAATAGTGTATCGTGGAACTGCTGAAGATATAAGAAAAATGACAGATGATGAGTTTAAAGAAATTTATGGTGAGGAAGCGATCCGTACAGGTGCTGCTTCAATTACCGGGGGAGGTGAGGTATGACGACCGTGTACATCACTGAGAGAAGAGATAAGCATCCAGTATTAGCTGCAGTTTTGTCACTTTTTCTTCCCGGATTGGGTCAGGTTCTTGCTGGAAAGGTTCGCAGGGGTGTTCTGCTGCTGCTCTCTGTTATAACTTTAATTGGCCTTATTATGTGGAGAATAAATCTGCTTGCGCATCTTGAACCTACCGCTGTTGACAAATTGATTAAAGCTTTCTCCCGATCTCCGGGATATATTATCCTTATTTTTGGTGGTTTGGTTTTTATTTGGGCTTGGAATGTTCGAGATGCATGGCTTCTGAATATGCCTGATAGACGAGGAAGCACAATTCTTTTTGTGGTTGTACTCATGCTCTTTTTTACCGTAGGCTGGCAAATTAGCGAAATAAATCTTGTTAAAATGGCACGGGAGCTTTCTGATGCATGGCCACCGCTCTCAAAAATTCTTTGGCCTTGGGAAGCGGCAATAACCTATGATCAGGAACTGGTAACTGCCAATGCAAAAATTCTGGTCAATGATGATCAGAATCCTCCTGTTCCGGAACTTCCTGTTGAAGGAGTTCCCTATATTAAATCGACTCCGACTTATGGAAAAATGACTGTAAGAGATGAAAATAATATCGATATTGCCGGTGATACAATTGCAATAGAGGGGACAGGATTTCGACCGAATACAATTACCGAGTTGTGGTGGAAAGATAGTGGGGGGAATCAGTTTCGTCCCAGAATGAATCGTGAATATGTTTCTGTGGTTACCGATGCAGATGGAAGTTTCTCATTTGATCTGATTATCCCTTTCAGGATGGTTCCTCCAAGTGCTGCCGGTCAGCAGATTCATCAGGTTGAAGCCCGTCAAACTTTTCAGGTGGGAGGGCCGCTGGCCAGTGATCCGCTTAAGCTTACCATAGAGTTGATGATTGAGACGATATTTATGGGGATGATGGCAACTTTTTTCGGCATACTGATTTCTGTTCCCATTAGTTTTCTGGCAGCAAAAAATCTCATGTCAGGCTCATGGATATCTAAAGCAATCTACTATTTTGTAAGGGGTATTATGAATATCATACGTTCAATTGAACCGATGATATGGGCTCTTATTGCCGTTGTGTGGGTAGGGTTGGGACCTTTTGCAGGTATTCTGGCTTTAACAATCCATACCATTGCAGCTTTAGGAAAACTCTACTCAGAGGCTATTGAAAATATAGATCCGGGACCTATTGAGGCAATTCAGGCTACGGGAGCAACCCGTTTACAGACAATTTTATTTGCAGTTGTACCTCAAATGATTCCGCCATTTGTCTCTTTCACCATTTACAGGTGGGATATCAATGTGCGAATGTCTACGGTAATAGGTATGGTAGGCGGGGGCGGTATTGGTTTCCTACTTGTTCAGTATATTCGTCTTCTGGATTACAAGGCAGCAGGAATAGCGGTCTGGTTTATTGCGATAACTGTATCAATTTTAGACTATGTAAGTGCTGAAATTAGACAACGATTTGTGTAAAGAAGGATAATGCAAGGTGGAAAAAGAGAGAATCTTTGACGTAATTCTTCTGCTTGCCCGTCCCGGTGCTGGTAAAAGTGAGATTATTCGTTTTTTAAAGCAGCTTGATTCTGCATCCCGTGAAAAACTGTTTCATATTGGAAACCTGTATGAGATTGATGATTTTCCCATGTTATGGATCTGGTTTGAGGAAGATGCAATACTCACTGATATGGGACATCCCCGTTTACATACCGATGAGCAGGGTTATTTCTCTGATCCGCATCTTTGGGATCTTTTAATACGAAAAATTGGGCTTGAATGGGAAAAAGGGGTGAGAGATGCATATACGCCTGGAAACGGATATACAACAATGGTTGAATTTTCGCGAGGAACCCAGCATGGAGGCTTTAAAAGAGCTTTTGATCATCTGAACCCGAATATGCTAAAAAAAGCAGCAGTGTTGTATGTAAATGTTTCATGGAAAGAATCCTTACGGAAAAACCGGAGTCGATTTAACCCGGATAAACCGGATAGTATTCTTGAGCATGGTTTACCCGATCATAAACTTGAATTTATGTATAAAGGGAGTGACTGGGCTGATTTAACAGGTGATGAGAGCGGATATCTGGTTATTCAGGGGGTGAAAGTTCCCTATGCGATTATGGAGAATGAAGATGATGTAACGACTCCTGGAGGAGAACCTTTGGGGGAGAGATTGGAATTGACTCTGAAAAAACTATGGGTTCTGAATAATGAACGTGATATCAAATTACTACATGAAGGATGACGGCCTTATCAGTTCAACTAATCCGCTACGAACAGTGTCATGGCCTCTTTAAGTTTCTGAAGCTTAACCTGTACATCATTGAGCGAATCATAGATATCAACCAGACCATATGCAAATTCCATCATCTCAGTTGAGCTGGTGTAGCCTCCATAGCTCATTAGCTCTGTAATTACATAATTTACCTGGCTGAGATCCTCTTCCAGGTCATAAACACGTTCTGAGAGCAGCTGAACATCGCTTTCCTTGACCAGACTGCCAACCATGGATTCTAACTCACCGCGTGCAGTCTGCAGCTCGTCGGATAGCCCGTTTAAAAGATTATCTCTGACTTTCTGAGCAGCGTTCAGGTCTTGTTTTGTGACAAAATTATCCAGGTCAGCTAATAAATTTTGTTTTGTTACATAACTGCTTAATTCATCTGTAAGCTTTTGTCTGGTTACATAAACCGCAATATTAGATTCAAGTTTCTGGTTTTGTTCTGCAACTGTTGATAACTCACTTTGCAGAGAGGATAATTCCTGCTCCAGTGTAGTAATTTGATCCATCGAGACGCAACCCGGAAGTATGAACACAGCAATTAGCGCAAAAGTTATTAACCCTGCAATCCCTCTTTTTTTCATTCCAATCCCCCTTTTCTACACACCCTGTGGGTTTGTGTTATTACATGGTATCACCACAAAACGAATTTCACAAGTTAAATAGGTTTAAATTGGTTTAAATAGGTTAAAAAAAGAGCTTATGTGATTTTTAGAAATATTATGTATTTACAAATTACTTCTTTGGCAGTATACTATACATCCCGAAAACGGCAGAAACATAGCAAATTTGTCAAAATGGTGTTCAAGTGGTATCAAAATGGAGTGTGTGTAATGATGTATGAGAAAAGAAACGATCTGTATGTCTCTGATAGAAAGAAGCCGGAACTTTTTAGGGAACAGTTTCCTTATGATGAAATTCCAAAGATTATATTCGAAGGATGCACGGTTTCAATGGATTTCCCGGAATCAATTTGGATTACAGATACCACTTTTCGAGATGGTCAACAAGCCCGCCCTCCCTATTCAGTTGAGCAAATAAGTTATTTGTATCATCTGATGCATAGACTTGGTGGGCCTAACGGAATAATACGGCAGACTGAGTTTTTTCTCTACTCAAACCGCGATAAAAAAGCTGTTGAGAAGTGCATTGAACAGAACCATACCTATCCTGAAATAACCGGGTGGATACGTGCAAACTCTGATGATTT
>CAZMOX010000169.1:0-4734 GCA_964567895.1 uncultured Spirochaetales bacterium
TAGATAGTTGAGGTGATTTAATTAATAGTAAAAAATACAACTTGGATATTCTGAAAACCTCTCGATTTACAGCTGTTTAATGAAACTATTTATAAGTTTAGTTTATTTACTTTATGCTTGAGACCGAAAATATTTGTCTCATTTATCAAATAGGAATCTAAAAAAGTAAGCTGAGATATTATGCAGATAAGAACCGATGAAATTAAAGTAAAAAAGAGAATTAGAAAAGACCTCGGTGATCTTACACAGCTTATGGAAAGTATTAAAACGCATGGGCTCCTCAACCCAATAGTGGTAAATGAACGGAAAGAGCTCATAGCAGGGGAAAGACGGCTGGAATCCATTCATCGACTTGGATGGCCGACAATAGAAGTACATGTTATTCACGCACCTTCTGAAGTAGCAAAGATTCAGATGGAAATAGATGAAAACCTCTATCGTCGAGCACTTTCAACTTCCGAATTATCTGATGGGTTTTCTAAAATCGATAAGATAAAGAATCCTGGATTCATAAGGAAATTTATTCATTTTATTAAGCGGCTTGTAAAGAAAATTTTCAAAAGATCTTAGTACCGTACCCTGTACAACTTAAATCTTAGTATTCAAATTTTTACTCATCTAAATAGTTAATCTCTTGTGTCCGCCGATATAGAGTGAGTCACGAAGAGCTCTAATATCTTCATCTATCAAATAATCATCAAACTTCATTCTTCTGTCAAGAACACCGCCCGGGGTAAACTCAATAATTCTGTTCGCAATCGAATCAACAAATTGATGGTCATGACTTGAAAATAACAATACACCGGTAAAATTGATAAGTCCATTATTTAAAGAAGTAATTGCTTCAAGATCCAAGTGACTGGTAGGTTCATCAAAAATAAGCACATTTGATCCTGACAGCATCAATTTTGAGAGCATGCATCGTACCTTCTCTCCACCTGATAAAACACTGGTACTCTTTAAAGCATCATCTCCGGAAAATAGCATTCTCCCCAGAAAGCTGCGGATATATGTATCATCTTTTTCCTCAGAGAACTGACGCAGCCAATCGGTAATTGAATAGCCTTTTTCAAACTCCTCAGTATTATCTTTTCTGAAAGGACTGCTTGAAATGGTTACCCCCCAGCTGAATGAACCTGAATCAGGATCCAAGTCTCCACTTAGAATCTGAAATAACGTAGTTTTAGCCATATGATTGGGACCCACAAATGCGATTTTATCATCCTTATCAACGGTAAATGATACATTGTCCAGTACTTTTTCACCATCAATAACTTTCGTAAGATCCCGAACTTCAAGAATTACTTTTCCACACTCTCTTTCGGGTTTGAAACTAACATAAGGGAAGCGCCTTGAAGAGGGTTTTATATCATCCAGAGTAAGTTTATCTATAAGTTTCTTTCTGCTGGTTGCCTGCCTCGCCTTTGATGCATTAGAGCTAAATCTCTGAATAAACTCTTTTAATTCAGAAATTTTATCTTCTCTTCGTTTTTTTTGATCCTTAAGCTGTCTTGCGGCTAATTGGCTGGACATATACCAAAAATCATAGTTACCCACAAAAAGCTGTATTTTCCCATAATCTATATCAGCTGTATGTGTACAAACCCTATTTAGAAAGTGTCTATCATGTGAAACAACGATTACCGTATTTTTAAAATTACTCAAAAACTCTTCAAGCCAATTAATAGATTCGAGGTCAAGGTGGTTTGTCGGCTCATCTAGAAGCAAAATATCGGGATTCCCGAACAGAGCCTGAGCAAGTAATACACGAACTTTAATAACATCATCTATCTCAGACATCAACTTGGTATGTGTATCCTCACTAATCCCTAAACCGGAAAGCATTGTTGCTACCTGAGATTCAGCTTCCCACCCGCCCATCTCAGCAAAAACCGCCTCCAATTCTCCGGCACGAAGACCATCTTCCTCAGTGAAATCATCTTTCAGATAAATCAAATCACGTTCTTTCATAATATCATATAGTTCTGCATAACCCTTTATTACCGTATCCATTACTGTATATGAATCAAAGGCAAAATGATCCTGCTGAAGAACGGTAAGCCGGTCTCCCGGAGTAATAATCACCTCACCAGTATCCTGTTCAAGCTCGCCGGAAAGTATTTTAATGAAAGTTGATTTTCCAGAACCATTTGCTCCAATTAAACCATAACAATTCCCGGGAGTAAATTTAATATTTACATTCTTAAAGAGTGCTTGAGTTCCAAATGCGAGAGAAATATTACTTGCAGTAATCATACTATGATAACCTCATAAATAATCGATTGCGAAAATTGCCCAAAAAAACCAGCCCCGATGAAAGGCTGGCTAAATAGTCCCTAGGGGAATCGAACCCCTCTCTGAAGACTGAGAATCTTCCATCCTAGCCGATAGACGAAGGGACCATTAATAAAGCTGGCCGAGAAGGACTTGAACCCTCACTCACAGAACCAGAATCTGCAGTGCTGCCATTACACCATCGGCCAAAAATTAGTACTGCGCTAATGTACTAAAAGCGTATGATTTTGTCAATATAAATTAGAACTTACCTCACTCGCTATCATAGTTAATTAAAGTTTTAACACTATAATCTGATAATAATTCCTTATAATGTAAGAATGGTAACCCAATAACACAAAACACATCATTTGCTACCGCCCCTGCTTCATGCAGAAGTTCCAGCGAGGCTTTAACCGTACCGCCTGTTGCAATTAAATCATCAATCACCAGTATAGTATCACCAGCTTTGACATCAGCTTTGTGAATATGAATAGTATCCTCTCCATATTCCAGGGTAAAACTTTTCTCAATTGTCTCTCCGGGAAGTTTTCCTTTTTTCCGAATAAGAATCAGAGGTAACCCCATCTTCAACGCAAATGGAGCCGCAAACAAAAACCCCCGGGCTTCAATGCATGCTATGGAATCTATACCGGCATCTTTATAGAGTTCTACCATTTCATCAATGCAATAGTTAAACGCAGTCGGACTTTGTAAAATGCTGGTAATATCGTAAAAGAGAATGCCCTCTTTAGGAAAATTTTTAATTTTTCTTATTGAATTGTCCAGTAAGTTATTTTTTTCCATTTTCTTCCCTATTTGTTTTTTTCCATACCGAAGATTTAAATGCAGATACACGTGCTGAGACAGAGAGAGAATAGTCTGAAAATTCACTATTCTTCAAATATTGATACCCTAATCCTGCTATCATGGCACCATTATCGGTACAAAGCTGAAGAGAAGGAAAACATACCTGAATATTCTCTTCATCGGCAAACTCACCCAAAGTACTACGAAACAATGAATTGGCGGCAACACCGCCACCTGCTGCGACTCTTTTAAGCCCTGTATCCTGCAAAGCCATTTTAACACGTTTCATAAATATTGATACTGCTGCTTTCTGAAAAGAAGCAGCAATATTTTCAAAGCTTTTTTCATCTTTCCCATTCCAGAATTTATCCAATTGATTTATTACCGCAGTTTTCAAACCAGAATAGGAAACATCATACTTTCTATACATATTTTTTAGCCGTGGATTAGGAAACGCAAAAGCATCAGGATTCCCCTTTTGTGAAAGCCTGTCTATAACAGCTCCTCCGGGGTATCCTAACTTATAGTATTTTGCAACTTTATCAAAAGCTTCACCTATAGCATCATCAACGGTTGTCCCTAAAACCTCAATATCATCAAATCCTGAAACTTTACAGATTATTGTATGCCCACCGGATACCAGTAATCCCAAATAAGGATATTCAAGTTTGTTTTCCAGGTGAGGCGCATAGAGGTGAGCACGTATATGATCAATACCAATAAAGGGTTTTCCCAAAGAGGCAGATAACCCCTTGGCAAAATTCAGTCCTACAAGCAAAGCTCCTGAAAGACCGGGTCTGTTTGTTACTGCAATTCCATCGATATCAGAAAGTTCTATCCCCGCCTCCTGTACAGCTTCATCAACTACTTTTGCAATCCACTCAGTATGCAGTCTGGATGCCAGCTCGGGAACAACTCCCTGATATGGTGTATGCATTTCAATTTGTGAGGCAATTATATTGCTAAGTATTATTTTACCATCAACTACTATTGATGCAGCACATTCATCACAAGATGTTTCAATACCTAGTACTACCATTCTGTTTTATCCATATATAAAGTGAAATATATCTGTAAGAGTCATTCCTTCCTCAAACAAATCCGGATATACTTCCATAAGATATTCAGCTACGGCATCGGTCCATAAAATTCCTGTAGTAAGAGGCGTTTTTCTTGCTTTATGTAAACTTTCAGTTTGTTTTTTAGTAATTTCTTCTTGTTTCAGATTAAGTTTATTTTCCAGGTTCAGCTCCTCTTTGCCCGTCACAGTTAATCTATACTTATTATAGCAGATTATATCAGAAAACTAAAACTAAATACAAAATTGTATTTGGTCAATACTGATGTTCGAAAAACAGGATCTTTTCTGTGCCGGAAAACTTCTAAATTGTTTGAGAGGGGTTGCTTTTTCATTATAATTTATCTAAATTCATTTAATGCCAAAGTAGCTCAGGGGTAGAGCAACGCTCTCGTAAAGCGTAGGTCGTGAGTTCAATTCTCACCTTTGGCTCTAACATTTCTATATGAAGTAAGGAAATATGAATAACTTCCTGAAATCAAGAAATCCTTCTGGTGACAATTTGGTGACACTATGATTCTATGGAAACAACAAACGGTTGGATTTTAACCGGGAGTAATGGATTTGACTCA
>CAZMOX010000170.1:0-4670 GCA_964567895.1 uncultured Spirochaetales bacterium
TGACAGCAATAGTCTTCTGCTGTGTATGCAGTGCATCAAAACTCACCAACGTATTGCGCAGATCCAAGGTTCCCAGCAGCCGCTGGGCAACAGGAATCTCGTTGGTCTTTTCCCCAATAAGCTCGGTCGCTATGCATACACCTTCGGAATTGCTAAATATATGGAGAGCCTGAGCATCCGGCACTTCTTCATGGGTCCCTCTCTTACGCCCGCTGCCACGCATCACCTTGCCGTCCACACTCAAATGCCTCATGCCTCCATCATCAATCTTGAGCGCTTTACGTAGGGAAGCAAGTCTTTCCAGCACAACGGTGACCGTCACTTTCTCCAGCTGTTCCATCTTAATTGCTGAGAAAACCCTGCTAAAGGTGTCGTGGCAAGGCGTCTGCTCGTCAGGAAGCAAGAGAACCCTTTTAAGAAATTTACGGTTTTCCTTGCAGAAATCCTCCATGTCGACAAAGGTCAGTTCCCCGCCCAGGACTGCAAAAAATCCCATCGCCAGAATCTGACCCAGACTGTACCTGGTCATGTTCTGGCTTCTCGGGTCATCCACATTGAACGCTACCAGTTTCATGAATCGCGTGATAGCCCGCCGGGGCACCACCTGCGGCTTGATCTCAATCTTTACCCCTAAATTCGCTACTTTTTCCCCATACTCCTTCAATACTTTACTGATCTTCTTTTCCATACGCTCATAGCTCCCAAGTTAGTCCGTATCGTTCCCTCATAAGCCGCAATGGCTCATCCTCCTCACTCATATGCCAACTCCGATTTGCCTGCACTTTGTACAATCGACCGGAAAGCAGGAGAACCTGCTCCAGATCCCCGCCAAAATGGTCCTGCAGAACACCGGAAATCTTAAGAACCATCCGCTGTACCGCAAAAGAGGATACCGGGGGAAAACTCAATCCGGGAAACTGCAATGATACCCACGATTTACCGTAGAGATACGCATCAACCCTACCGTGTAGATACGTAAGCACCCCTTCGCTAAAGAGCAGTTCGGCAGCATTTTCACTCAAGAGGTCATGACTTTTCATAAATCGGTAGCATAGCTGGAAAATAATTGCTTCCCTTCCATATTCCCGTACTTCTACCGAGCCTTTTATCTTCGGCTTGGAAAGAATTAACCCCTCTTTCTCAGTGATACGGCCTATATAGCCATCACTTACCCGTCTTACCTTGCCGGTTCCCGGTATTCGTTCCGAATGTGCTGCATACAAGTAATATTTGTCTTTAACGCGGTTGATGTAGGTACCTTTACGCTTATGCTTGAGTACCCAATCTGGATAATTCGCCATACAATCTCCTGTGTTAAGTATTACATACTATGTAATACAGTATAGAGAAAAACCGGTAAAACTGCAATAAGTTTTATGAAAAACTAGACTTTTTTACCGTTTATTTTCAATTAATTATTTGTGTGGAAATAACTTCTATTCATACTATGCGTTTGTCCTACCTACTACTATCCAACTCTCCATTTTTAATTGATTAGCCGGAAATTTGCGAGTAGTATAAAGCATGCAAAGAGATCACAAAGCATTCATCACCCTTTTACTCGTTCTGTTACTCTTACCCCTCATTTCCACGACGGTTTTTGCCGATCCTACAGCTCCGGACCCCCCCGTAGTAGAACCTGATCAGATTGCGGCTGCTGAACTCATCCTATATCAGAAGGGCATTGCATCCTGGTATGCCGGTGAATTTGACGGGAAGATAACGGCAAATGGTGAGGTATACGATGCTTCAGAAGTATCTGCAGCACACAAAGAGCTTGCGTTCGGCACAATTGTCAGGGTAACCAATCTTGATAACGGGCTGACGCTTGATGTACGGATTAATGACCGCGGTCCCTATATGGGTGAGAGGATAATCGATCTCTCACGTAGAGCTGCAGAACTGCTGGATATGGTGAACCAGGGGCTGGCACAGGTAACACTCGAGCTGGTATTTGTCCCGGAAATTCCCGAATCTGCCTACGATCGCCCCGGAGATACCGGATGGGTAAAGCTGCAGCTCGGTTCATTCTCCTCTGCTGAACGAGTACTGGATCAGTATGGATTATTGATGGATGCCGGATTTTTCCCGATTATTGAAAAGAGTGAGGCCGGGCTATATAGGTTGATGCTCCGCTGGCTTAACTATGCCGATCTGCCTGCTTATACACTTGCTTTGGATGATATTGGGATAGTTGATATCCTGGTGTTGAGTGAAGCTCCCGTAGAATAGCATGATATTTCCAGACTTGTTGAAAATTCCTGCTCATCTTCCGTATGTTCTCATACGTTCCGGTCTTCGTATGAGATAGTAAATCAAAGCACCAATAATAGTAGTAAATAAGATCAGGAGGAACCAGATAATTTTATCATTCCCCTCAGAAGGCTCTTTGGTTACACAGTCAATAATTGCCCATATCCAGAAAATGCTTCCGCCAATAGCAATTAAAAAGAAAAGAATTCCCAACATCCCCATTATAACTTCTCCTTCAGCAGCATACAGTTCAGCTCACTTGTTACATTACAGATGCAAACAAAAGAGCAGTTCAATTTTGAGTAAACTCTAGTATGTGAAGATCTTCCAAAATTATCAAGCTAAAATCTTTGATTTTTGAAATTGTCCCATTCACCTTTATTATTCTGTACATATACCACTATCGGGTGTACTATAATAATTGGTAGCACCAATTACTGCAAACAAAAAGAAAAGAAGATTCGCATGCGAAAAACTGACACGCTCTCCTTTCAACTCGAACAGGCAATACTCCATGGGGAGTATCAACCGGGAGACCGGCTTCCAGCCGAACGAATCCTTGCTGAATCCTATAATGCCAGCAGGAACCGCATGCGTGAGACCATAACACGACTGGAGACACTCGGTTTACTGAAAACAGAACCGCAAAGTGGAACCTATGTCTGCAACTATCCCAAAGAGGCATCTTTTGACCTGCTGATTTATCTGATGGAAAATCATGAAGCGTTAAATCCTGAAGTCTTCAGCTCTCTTATGCAGGTACGGGAGTTAATGGAGACCGCAGCCGTCAATACTATTGTTACCAGCAAAAACCGAAGCATCATTCTGAACAAGCTCAGGGAAATCACTAAAAAAATCAGAAAGACTGATCCTGAACAGATTGAAATAATCATGGAACTTGACTACGCCTTTCATAATACTATTGTTGAGGGATCGGGAAATATAATTTTTGAATCTCTGTTCCGAACCAGTAAAACTGTTCATCAGTTCTATACAAAGGCTTTTTTCAGTCATAAAAAGACTCTGAATAAAACGCTTACCCAGTACGATGCACTCTTACTGGCAATAGACTCGGGTGATGCAGATGCAGCAATTGAAGCCCTGTGTGAAATGCTGGAATACGGATCTCAACAGGTTCGGGAATATATAGGAATCAAACCAGGTTCTTGAGAAAGGAGCGAAATATCATGAAGAGTGAAATAGGCACATTACATAAACAGGTAAAACAAACAAACAACCTCTCCCCCCGAATAGCCTGGTTGAGAGACTATTATTTTAAAGGAGTAGAGAGAGCCTGGCAGAATGACAGCCTCTCTTTTTCCACCGGCACGCCCTGGGATGTGCAGTATAATGAACTAAATTACTATATCGTACCTGAAACCTATGCGTTTTTTCAAACTTTCAGATCATCCTACCGGCAGACAGCACAAACCATTCCTATCCCGGAAAATTTCTGGAATCTCTCTATTGTGGAACGCCGGGCACTCTTCAATAAAAGTGTCCTGACTGAACATCTGCCTCAAGAGATCCTACCCGGAGACCTTATAGCAGGTGGGCGGTTTAACCTGCATACCTCAGCCTGCCTGACAAAATCGGAACAAAAGGCACACGATGCACTTGTTTTAGGCAAAAAAGGGGCGCGAAAGGCAATATTTGATTTCCATTATCATGGATTCGGTAACTGCGGTCCCACAAGCGGGCATTTGATACCCGATTATGCCTTAATAGTACGTAACGGCTTTCAAAAACGCTATGCCTCTATTCAGGATAGATATAATGAGCTTGATACAACACAAAAAGCAGGTAAAAGGGGAGCTCAGCTAAAGGCAATGATGACAGCCTGTGAAATCCCGCAGAAACTGGCTGAAGCCTATGCCGGTGCAGCAGAACATCTGGCAGTGAAAGAGAAAGATCCTAAACGAAAAGCCGAACTGCAGACTATGGTTAATAATTTGAAAAGGGTTCCCTGGGAAGGAGCGGAAAACTTTTGGGAGGCTGTTCAGTCTTTATGGATCACCCATATGCTGGTGATGAGTGATGAAAACTACCCGGGGCCGGGAGTTTCGTTCGGTAGAATAGATCAGTTCCTTCTCCCCTATTGGGAAACCTCTAAAAAAGAAGGAATGAGCAGGGAGTTTGCCAAAGATATTCTGAAGTGTTTCTGGATCCATGCAAACACCGCTTACGACTCAATGATCCGCGTTGGGAATCAGGGGATAACTGCCGGATTTGGTCAGCTCTTCTCCCTCGCCGGGATGGGAAAAGGCGGATCAGACTGCACCAATGAACTTACCTATATTTTTCTGGAAGTAATTGATGAGATGTCCCCAATTCTGGAACCAAAACCCAATGTTCGGCTGCACAGGAAATCACCGGAAAAACTGGTTGATACGGTTATTGATATGATCGCTACAAGT
>CAZMOX010000171.1:0-1308 GCA_964567895.1 uncultured Spirochaetales bacterium
TTATATCACCCGTCCTGCCGGTTTTTGTCTGATGGTGAGAATTTCTACCGCATCATTGCCAAAAATCCCCTGCATAAGTTCCCTATAGCGGGTAACTAAGTCGTTAGGGATAAAGGCCTGGATAGTTCCGGCAAAACCTCCGCCATGTACCCGGCATGCACCATCTCCGTTTAAAAAGTTTTCAGTCATCGCGAGGGCAAGACTCAATCCCTGTTCTTCAGGATTGAACGATGGATAGACATTCTGCAGGAATTTAAATGATGAATTTCCGGATGCAGCAACCAGCGAGAGATAGGAATCAATAGCATCGTGTTGTAGCGCTTCAGTCATCTCTTTAGCCCGAAGGGTCTCTTTCAGGAAATGATAGGCGCGTAAAACAGCGCGATCTCCCAATTTCATCCGAAGTTCAGGAATAGCTGGAATCAGCATTTCAAGAGAGATGTCACGGCAGTGTGAAGCCTTGAAAAATCCGGCAATCTTTTCCATCTCAACAGTGATAGCTGCATAAGCCGGAGTTAAATCGGCATGATTCCCTCCGGTATCTACTACAGCAAGTGTATAGCCTTTATCATGGAAACTGTAGGAAACCTCCGTAATTTCCGGTGTTTTGGGATCCTTGAAATCAATTCCGACTATACCACCATAGGCACAAGCCGTTTGATCCATCAGCCCGCAGGGTTTTCCAAAGTAGACATTCTCTGCAAACTGGCTATATTTTGCCATCGATACCGCATTAACGCGGTTGTTGTTATATAAGTCATTAAAAAGAGCCGCTATAGTAATCTCTATGGCTGCAGAGGAGCTTAAACCTGAGCCCTTCCGCACATCGGTGGTGGTATTTGCCTTGAATCCGCCAATAGCAAACCCCTCTGCGGCAAATGCTGCCGCAATTCCCCGAACCAGGGACTCGGTTGATCCGGCCTTATTATGTGAAGTGTTAAGATCAAGATCTGATAAATCCACGGTGACAGGATCAAACCCCTCGGAATCAAGCACCACTACCATATCATCTGAAGGAATAGCCGCAGCTAACGTATCAAGATTGATTCCAGCCGCAAGTACGGATCCCCGATTGTGGTCGGTATGGTTTCCGCCCAGTTCTGTGCGCCCTGGAGTACTATATATACCGGGAGCGGGCTCAGCGGATTTTCCAAAGAGGGTGGTATGTCTTTTCAATAAATCAGTATAACGTTTTCGTTGCCGTGAAGCATCATTTACCGATCCATAGAGTTCTGAAAAGAGAGGATCGTGGCTGCCAGCTGTTATCTCTTCAATAAGTATATTTGCTGATTTCATCCGTTTCTCCTT
>CAZMOX010000171.1:1408-4650 GCA_964567895.1 uncultured Spirochaetales bacterium
TCAATCTAAATAGTGTGTTCCCGCAAGCTCCCGCAAATTGGCAGCACTCATTTCAGCGGTTATATCACGCTGCGGTTTAGCCATCAGTTCATACCCAACCATGAATTTTTTTACCGCAGCAGAACGCAGCAGCGGCGGCAGGTAGTGCAAATGCATCTGCGATCCCGGATACTTTTTCCCGTCAGTTGGCAGCTGATGAATTCCCAAAGAGTAGGGGAAGCTGGTTTTAAAAAGATTATCATAACGGATACCAAGCTGTTTCATGATATCAGCCAGATCGTACCGCTCTGTTTCAACAAGATCTGTTAAGGATGCCACCCGTCGATTCGGAAGAACCATGGTTTCATATGGCCATACTGCCCAAAAGGGAACAAGAACGGTAAAGGAATCATTTCTGATCACGATCCGCGCATTTTTTTGCACTTCGTAATCCAGGTAATCCATCAATAGGCTGGTTCCGTGTTTTTGAAAGTAATCTGACTGATTCTGCAGCTCTTTTGCAGGGAGGTCAGGTATTGCCTCTTCTGCCCATATCTGTCCATGCGGATGCGTATTCGAGCAGCCCATAACAGCCCCGCGGTTTTCGAAAATCTGTACGTAGTTAATGAAATCACGACTTCCCAAATCCGCATATTGATCAGCCCAGACATCAATTACTTTCTTTATATCTTCAGGAGCCATTCTGGGAATGGTAAGATTGTGTTTCGGGGAGAAGCAGATAACCCGGCATAATCCTTTTTCAGTTTCAGCTTTGATCATCCCGTTCGGCCCATCTGAAGTTTTCGCTTCCGGGATCCCAGGAAGCAGTGCTGAAAAGTCGTTATCAAATACAAAGGTATCAGCATAATCGGGATTGCTTAACCCGCCGGCACGTTCATTTCCCGGACAAAGATAGCAATTCGGGTCATGTTCAGGACTCTCTGCTGTATGAGCCGCTTCCGTCTGTCCCTGCCAGGGGCGTTTTGTTCTGTGAGGGGATACTAATATCCACTCTCCGGTTAGTGGATTATATCTTCTGTGAGGATGCTCCTGTAAATACATAAATTGCTCCTCTGTTCTTTATTTTTAGCTTGTACACGTGTACATTAGTTGATATACTGATATGTGTCAATTCAGATTTTTTGAAATCAGCAAATAAATGTAAAATTTATGTTTCTGGAGGATGCAGCGTGGCGGTTCTAAAGCAAAAAAATAGCAGATCTATAACCCGGAACGATGTAGCCCAAAAGGCAGGGGTAAGTTCTGCAACGGTTTCCAGGGTATTTAATGCTCCCAAAACCGTCGGCAGGGAGAAGCGTGAGGCAGTCTTTGTTTCTGCCAAAGAGTTGGGATATCGGCCGAATAAATCAGCCAGTGCTCTCAGAAGAAACGGTACGGGCATTATTACACTGGTTGAGTTCAAGAAGCCTGAAAGAAACTATTACTGGGGTGATCTTCCCAATCTCTCCTGGTTTTATGCTGATATTGTACGCGGGATAACCGAAAAACTTGATAATACGATGTACTCTCTTAATATCGAAACAGTCCACTCCGAGGAGTCTCTGAAACATGCTGCAGAAATTTCAGATGGATTAATTTGTTACGATGTTGATATGCCGGTAGAGGCTGAAACGGTAAAAGCACTAGGAATCCCCTATATTCTGGCACATCATACCAGAGAGTTCACGGGCTATAACCGCTGTTCAACAGATAACTTTCTGGGTGGAAGTCTTCAGGCAGGTGAGTTGCTTGGCAGAGGCTCTACAAGACCGGTCTATATAACCGGATTACTTGAAGAGGTTATTCCCCATAAAAGACGCCTGGAAGGATTCATGGATTTCTATGCAGCAAAAAATGGCGGCACTCCAACGGTAATTTCCTGTTGTCCCGGTAGGGAAGGCGGTGAATCGGTAGCAGACGAGGTTGCTAAACTTTTAAAGGCTGGTGTCATTGATGGTATAGCAGCGGTGAATGACGTTACGTTAATCGGCGTTCTCAAGGTATTGTTTAATAAATATTCAGGTTTGCCGGGTAAGGATTTGCCACTATGCGGATATGATGCAGTTCCATTTAGAGATCTTCTTCCTTATACGTTTGCCAGTGTGGATGTGCTGCCGGGGACGCTTTATGCGCGGGCGTCGGAAATTCTGGTTACTAATTTAGTATCTGCAAAACAGGATCCGGAAGAGGTAAATGAAGTGATTTCTCCCTCTCTTTCACCATAAGCTTTGCTTATGTCAGGGTATGATACCTTTCATTAAATTAATATTTCAATCTCTTGAGAATTTCATCCAGTTCATCTTTTGTGATTTCGCCTTTTGCATAACGAAGTTTTACGATGTTAGCTGGATTTTCTGAAGGATTTACATCCTTAAACCCATGATTAAACATATAATCCTCCTGGATTAGTGATAAAACAAATATACTTCAAGATGCATATAGTCAGATTAAGGTAAAGTTAAGATCTCTTAATGATTGTTGTTTATCTCAGCTGATTTCTCACTTCATTGATAAATCCATCAGACGGAAAGCAATTAATTCTGGAAATACAGCCTTTTACCCGGAGAAGATCTTTCCAGGGTCCTTTACGGGCACACTTTAAAAGGGAAACTCTCTTTAAAACATGGATTGCATCCTCAATATCATCAAGAATCCATCCTGAAAGGGTGCCGAAACCCCGAAACTGATACAATTTTCTCTGCTTCACATCCAAAGAGTAAAGCCCTCTGAGAATAAGAGCGGCTTCATGTATAGTGAGTTTTAAAGGATATCTGTGGATCAATTTGAGAATTTCTCTCTCTCCATCCGCATACATCTGAAGTGTTTCACTGCAGATGTCACATCCGAAACAGACTTCAGATTCTGCAGACAAAGCTGCCAGCAGCAACTCTCTTCTGCACCTGTTATAATCGGTGAAAATTGCTAGAAGAGCGATTTCCCGACACTCCTGATCTGTTTTTATACCAATAATTTGCATCCTCTCCCACTCATCAATTCCCAGCAGCATGGCAGTATCGGCTGATTTTCGGTCACGTCCTGCTCGGCCTGTTTCCTGCAGATATGCTCCAACAGAAGAGGATAGGGCAATATGAATAACTGATCTAATATTACTTTTGTCTATACCCATACCATAAGCCGAAGTTGCACACAGTATCCCATTCTCCGAAGTAAAGAACCAATCTTCAACCACCTTACGCTCATCTTTTGCGAGTCCGGCATGATAGTAGAAGATCTGGTCTTCCTGAAGCCGAAGACGAAGCCGG
>CAZMOX010000172.1:0-4581 GCA_964567895.1 uncultured Spirochaetales bacterium
TCTTTTATAAGATAATCTACTAATTTTTTTGCAAAGTTAAACATTTTTGCAGATGTAAATCTGTGATTTTTATCCATTATTCCAAGTGAATGTAATTTATCTTTTATTGCTTTGTACAATCCTGGATGTTCTTCTTCTAATGTAAATACTGCAATTATTGTTGTCGGAGGATTTTTCATCATACTCAGTATTCGTGCAGCTTCTAAGGAAACTGCAACTGCAGATAGATTATCGTTTGCTCCAGGACTATTTTCAACTGTATCGTAATGTGAGCCAAGAACAATAGCGGGTTTTGTAAAATCACCAATCCACCCTATTACATTCTTAAAAGGTTCATCAAATCCTTTTACGTAGAACTCCTGTACCTCTGTTCTTATCCCATAAGATGTCAATTTATTAACTATATAGTCGCAAGCTAAATTCAGTTCAACCATATTGTTTAGAGGATATTTTGGTCCCTCCAAATCTACAATAGTATTAAAAATTTCTTCAATGTTAATACATTCCAAAATGCTTTCAATTTTCATTATAAAATTCCCCCAATCTTGTAATAGTCCTAAAAAAAATAATATCTAGCATTGTCTGCTCCATTTTCTGGTTATAATCTGATACTTATTTTTTATTCTTCAATTCCTCAGTTTCTTACTTTCTTTGTTCTTGTTTTTCTTTCCGGGAAATAATAACTTTCTGATCTCGCCCTTCTCCCGCTTGAAAAATAACCTGATATCTCAATTTTCTTTCTTTCCCTATACCTTTTCTCCCATTAGGATTTCTTTTAAAATGGAAAACTTATTCTCCAAATATTCAACATTCTGTTTGAATAGTCTCAGTTCTAAAAATGATTCTAACGGCTGAGTTCACCTGCATTTTGGAGCGTAGCAGAAAAGTGACAGGTGCAACGATTTGTTAGCTTTTTCCTTTCTGGCTCTTAAAATCTCTCAAACCTCGCACGGTTGCAACATCATTTAAGACAGTGTCTTGCCAGCCTGATTTGACATCTTCCCGTGAATCGAACCTTTGTATGTATGGTTTGATGTCAAGCAAAGGTGTGCCATCCAATATATCAAGGTCTTTGACATAAAGAGTATTATTTTCAATTCTATCCAATCGCACAAGACTCATTCCTAATTTATTGGGCCGGTGTGGAGCGCGTGTAGCAAAAATACCATGTTCGTGGTCTGACAGATACGGCTTTAAACGTAAACACGTTTTCTGTGAATGATTGAAGTAATAGAACAAATAAATATGAGAGAATCCTTGCAAATCTTTTAATCCGTCAATATATCTATTATTTAATATAATTGTACCTTCAATATCGTTACAAAAAACAGGTTGTATCGGGATTTTGGAAATTTCCTTATGTGGAGAATGGATAATTCCTATCGATTGGAATACAAATCTGTTATCTTTCATGAAAGACTCCTTATTAACTTCTCTATACATATATTTTATTAAAAAGTAAGAACTTTTTCGCAGGCGACTACCCATTCGGCTAATTCCGGCATTGTAGCTTTCTGAGCACCTTTAAAATAAGGCTGATTTTTGTAAATTCCACAACGTGCCATGCATGTACCACAGACCTTGACAGGTACCCCTTTAGTAATCAGATCTTTTAACATTTGAGATAGATCCTGATCATATCTTTGTGGTGGTTTACAGACGTCGCGAGCCATATCTACGGAATCATTCATCAGGAATAGTTTCACACTTCTTGACCAGATTCAATTAGTTTTCCAGCTAAGCGCAAACCATTCCAAGTTACATCAGTGTTGTCATAAGGTTGACGATTGAAGATGATTAGTATTTTCATTATTTCTCCTTTTAAAGCTAACGACTTAAATGAGCTGCAATGCGTATTGTGGCGTGCGTTTTTGCTCCCTTGCAAAAACCATGACATTAGCATTGTCTGCTCCATTTTCTTGTTATGCTGATTATTTTTTCTTCATATTTCTTCTCTTATATTATGCAATTTCAAATTTATAATCTCTTTATAATTGTCAAAATCCTTGTCAGTAGTATAAATACTTAAATTATTATTCTTTGCGACACTACATATTAGGCAATCAACCTGAAAACCTTGAATTCCATTTCTTCTACATTTATTATATATCTCTGCCGCATTTTCATAATCTTCAGGTAGTATTTCAAGATCATCGAATGCTCTCATTTTTTCTTTTAGATTCTTAAATTTTACTTCATCCGATATACCCGAAAGTAACTCCTGACGTATTGGACCAATTAATAATACTCTTAGTTCATATATTAATTCTTTTAGTTCTTTTATGATTTTTAATTCTTCATCAGTTAAACTTTTTTTTCTAAATGCCAAAGACCATACTGAAGTATCTACTAAGACTTTCATTTTCTACTTCTTAATTCTTTATAATTAAAATCTTCGTCATAATTAATTTTACCGAATAGATCTATTACATCTTCTTGTTTTCTTCTCTGTATAAATTCCTTTAATGCTTGATTAACAGTATCCTTTTTTGTTTTAATACCGGCTATATTCTGAGCTAGTATCAATAAATTATCATCAATTGCCAAATTCGTAGCCATAAACACCTCCTAATAATTTTTATGTGTAAATATTAACACATAACTTTGTGTAAGTCAATTTATTGAATCAACTCATTTTTTCTCAATATGCACCATTTCATCTCTTTAAGATGTTTGTAGAATACTTTACCAAGAATGACAAAGTCATTTTTTAATCCAGCATAACGACTCAAATGAGCTGTAATGCGTATTGTGGCGTGCGTTTTTGCTCCCTTGCAAAAACCATGACATTAGCATTGTCTGCTCCATTTTCTTGTTAAACTGCTATCAATATTTTTTAAATTAGTTTTTTGAATTATGGTTATAATCTATCATTCATTTTTTTATATATAAAACCTTTTTCTCTTTTTCCTATTGCTATAACTATTATGACTAATTCATTATTTTCTACTTGGTAAGCTAGCCTATAACCAGAAGATTTTAATTTTATTTTATAAACATTTTTATGACCTACTAATTTATCTGAAGGTACTTCTGGATTTAATAGCCGTTTTTCAAGCTTCTTTATAAATTCATTTTTAATTCTAGAATCAAGTTTTTTCCATTCCTTCAGAGCTACTGGTAAAAATTTTAAATTATAGATCTTCAAAATCTACCTCAACAGCACTTCCCACATCTTCTATGCGTTTTGTAACAATTCTACTTAATTTTATATCTGAAAGTAATTCCATCATATTTTCATAGGTTTCTGCTGGTACAAGATATGCTGTAGGTTTATTATGATTTAAAACTGCTATTGCTGACCCATGAGATTGTTCTATTAATGAACTTGGATTCTTTTTTAATTCAGAAATACTTACCGTATAATCAGACAAAATTTGCGTCATATAAAACTCCTTATATAGTACTTATTTATATACTAAATATAGGTTATATATTTGAGTTTATCAATGCTAAAAAATGTTACTTTTTTACAATTATATAATATGTGATGAAAATGAATAATATTGATAATTTTAAGTTAGTCTCAATTTCCATTGTTATGGCTTTTAATTATTAACTATTAAATAACAACAATTCAAACCGTAGATTCCCTGGTAAAAACAATTATTACCTCTTTCTTTAATTGGTATCAAATAAATAATTACTTGGAAAAACCGTAGGTTAATAATTTTATATTTTGGTTGGTATAAAACATAATCGATAGAAAATATATTATTTTCAAGCGTCAGTTTAACGACTCAAATGAGCAGCAATGCGTATTGTGGACGTGCGTTTTTGCATCCCAGCAAAAACCATGACACAAGCATTGTCCGCTCCATTTGCTTGTTATGTTTTCAGTTTTCTATATTCAGATATGCTATTCACTGGAAGTTTACTATTACTTGCTTTTACTTTTTGAATAATCTGATCACATTCATCTTCAGATAATACTGATTTCTCTATAGCATCCATTAAAATATCCATTGTTGTTAAATAGGTAATGCTATTTTCTTCACAATAGGTTTTTATATCTTTTAAATTACTACTAGCTATTATTGTAGATTCCCGCGAAAATTTCTTGAAAAGTTACAGATAGTACCGTATTATTTTCTTCGACAATAAAATAATGAAAGGAAATAATATCTTTCTGATCTCGCCCATCTCCCGCTTAAAAACCACCAGCGTTCTCAATTTTCTTTCTTGCCCTACTCGTTTGCTTCCATTGGGATTTCTTTTCGAATGGAAAACATTTTCTCCAGATATTGAACATTCTGTTTGAATAATCTCAGTTCTAAAGATGATTATATCGATCGAGAATTTCTTGAAATTTGAATTTGATTATGCATCTTTTTGGAATTGATAATCACTCAGTATAGCCCAATGACTTGGTTTTTATCATAAGATTGAACTTCTTATAGTTTAGAGCTCAACGCCCAATTAAAATACAAATTTGGACGAGTGTCTAAACTGTTTTTGGCGTGTCTCCAAAATAAATTTTAGTATGAGGCCAGGGAATCTCGATGCCTTCGTGGTCAAAACGGGTTTTGATCCGCTTGCGTAATTCTCCGGTCAGCCCCCACTGTTCTCCAGGTTTTGTAT
>CAZMOX010000173.1:0-4579 GCA_964567895.1 uncultured Spirochaetales bacterium
CGGACATTAAAAACCTGGCACTCAAATCTATAGGGAAAAAAATCGCCGCAGTCGAGAATATCCATGAGGTTGTAGAGGACTTCAAAGATGAGAAAGTCGCTCATGAGGAAACGATCGAGGCCGTTGAGTTCGACCTTTAAAGTCGAATCAATCCTTAGTATTATCTTCCGATCCTCTTAGTAGTTTATACAATTTTTTATTTACATATATTTTTTCTTTCCAGGATTTAAATGATTCTAATACTCCAATTTCTTCCAGCTGTGATAAATATTTACTTGCAGTTCTTCTCTCTGCAATATTGTTATTTACCAAGAAATCAATCTTTGTATAAGGTTGAACAAATAACAATTCTATTAATTCTTTAGAATAACTTGTTTTTGGCATTTTTTCTCTGCAGTATTCGATTGTTTCTTCCATCAAATCCCTAATTGATTTAACAGTAGATAATGTTTCTAAAGATGTTTTTTCAATAGCCTCCAGCATAAACATTACCCAGCTTTCCCAATCATTTTCATCTCTTACTTTCTGCAGATAGTTATAATAATTTCCTTTGTTTTTAATTATATAACTACTTAAATAGAGTATAGGAGATTTTAATAATCCTTTTAAAACAAGATATAAAACATTTATTATTCTTCCAGTTCTACCATTTCCATCATAAAAGGGATGTATTGATTCAAACTGATAATGAATTATTGCAAGTTTTATTAGCGGATCTATCTCATCATCAATATTGATGTAATCTTCAAGGTTTCTTAATAAATCTCTTATAATTTTTTCATCATCTGGAGGTGTATATATTACTTCTCCAGTTTGATCATTCATTAATTTTGTTCCGGGTAATTTTCTTATTCCGGCTCTATTTTTTTCCAGTGTTTCTTGAATTTCAACAATTGTTTTTGTGGTCAGAATATTTGTTTCTGTAATTAAATTATAACCCTGCCATATTGCTTCTCTATAATTTAATACTTCTTTCGTTTCTGAATCATATTTTCCATCTTTTTTTAATAATGCTTTATATATTTCATCATGAGTAGTGATTATATTTTCAATCTCTGAGCTGGTTTTTGCTTCCTTTAGTATTATTGCATTCAATAAAATATTTTCATTGGGGATTGTTGAACAATATCCATTGAGTTTTGCCAATTCAGTATTGGCTTTTATGGCTTTTCGCAAGACTGCAATAGTTTCTAATTTTTCTTTGGGAGGGAGTAAAGGTAATTCATTATTGGTTTTATTATTCATTTTACCACCATCATGTACATATATTTACACATAGCGTACACGACAAAGCTCTCGTGTACAAGGTTTGCACATGATATTGTGAAGATAACATAATTTATTTGCCCCTTTTGTTTAATAAGGGCACTGATTTATTATTGCTTTCTATGGGTTTGCATATAAACCCTGCATACACCCTGTTATGTTTATTTCTTGCTGTATAACTCATGATATAGCTTAGTTCTCTTTCCTGTATCATTTTCAGATTGATTCTTTTCGGAAACTTCAGGTTTTTTGAATATTTAATATAATCAATTGTTATTTGATAAAGCAAATATAATTCATCTTCCTTCTTACTCATTTATTTAATTCTTTTGTTTTTAAATAACTCAATATAATCACCATGAAAGCTATCCATATAACATAGTATATCATAGATTATCCAAAAATGACTTTAATCCGAGTCGATTTATCTACCTATGGGATCAGCAAGATCTTAAAAATAGCAGTATAGGGATACGATATAACGAAAAAATGTAGAAAAATGTATCCCTCAACTTACCGACCGCCGGTAAATATTCATGGCTTGAAAAGCTCAACTGACAGGGACACGAAAAGATCTCTCCTCTGACAATTACTATTCCTTTGCCGGCTTCTCTGATCCCGAAGCTTAGAAGTGACCACAGATGGAACCTATTTCTATAATTGTTTACGCTATCCCAAGAATTTCTTGTATCGTTTTTATTGATGCGATCTGTCCGGTGATAACTTTTTTTTCATCAACGGTAAGAACGGGGGTAGATATAATCCCTTCAGCAATAATTGATTCCATATCTGTTATTTTTTCAACTGTATAATCTGTCTCTTTGCCGGTAATTGCTTCAAGAGTATTCAGGTAAAGTTTTTGACACTTTTTACACCCTGAACCCCAAATTTTAATATTTTGCATTGAAATCCTCCGTTTATATAATTGTAAAGAAATTGAATATCCATCCTGTCAGGGTGAAAAAGAATAAAAGCATTGCAAAAAATATGAGTAGTAATTTTAATTTCATTACCTGTTTAAGCATCATGAATTCGGGAAGACTAGCTGCTACAGTACTCATCATAAATGCCAGTGTTGTGCCCAATGGAAGACCTTTTTGCAGCAGTGATTCTGCAACTGGAATAATCCCTGTAGCATTTGAATAGAGTGGAATGCCAATACCAACAGCTGCAGGAACTGTCCAGAGTTTCCCGGCTCCAAGATAGTTTAAAATAAATGACTCAGGAACAAATCCATGAAATAATGCCCCTATACCGACACCAGCAAAAACCCATATCCAAACACGTTTAAGAATTGTTCTTAATTCGGTTAAAGCAAAGGTATTACGTTCTGAAAAGCTGATTTTAGAAGAAATATTATCATGTTTTGTGTTTTCAGAACTATTCCCAAGCATGTTTTGTGCGAAAGGAGTTAAGTAACGATCAGCTTTAATAAGATCAATAAAGATACCTCCCAGAACCCCTGCAATAATTCCTACACCTGCATAGAGAACCATAAATTTCCACCCAAGAAGAGATCCCAGTAAGACAAGTGCAATTTCATTTACAATGGGAGAGGTGATTAAAAATGCCATGGTAATTCCAAGCGGGATACCCGCCTGCGTAAACCCCATAAAAAGGGGAATGCTGGAGCAGGAACAAAAAGGGGTTACTGCACCAAAAAGAGATGCAAGAAAGTAACTGATACCACGTTTTTTTCCTGAGAGGAATTTACGAATCCGTTCCGGCTGCAGGCCAGCCCGCAGTAATGAAATAAGATATATCAGTATTATGAGCAGGACAAAGATTTTGGAAATATCTTCAAAGAAAAAATGCAGGCTATCGGCAATTTTTGTATCAGCGGACAACCCCAAAACAGTAAAAATCAGGAAATCAGCAAAGTAGGTAAAAATTATCATGGATATTATTCCGTACCGGAACAGACCGTACCGGAACAGCGGCCTCTTTCAGCTGAAACACGTAGAGCACACTGAGTCATTTCTATTACGCATGAAGTTAAAAGTTTATAAAAAATCTGATTTCCAGATTTTCTGTAATCAATAAGTCCGGCATTATACAAGAGTGAGAGATGCTTACTTACTGTAGACTGATCTAAACCAGTAATTTTGGTCAATTCGGTTACATTTGCTTCACAGGTATTTAGTTTATCAATAATGGCAAGCCGGGATTCGTTGGCAAGTAGTTTATGCAGTGCAGCCTGTTCACGATAGGTTTTAAGTAGTTGTTCATTCATAATTATACTATATGGCTATATGGCAATATAGTCAAGTAGTTTGTGAGGTTTCTTTATAGGGATGCAAGAATTCCGCCGGCAGCTCCAAACAGTGATCCTATCACTGCTCCAGCAAGAACATCGGTAATATAGTGTTCTCCCGAGGCTGCACGTAAATAGCCGGTAAGAATTGCTAAACTCCAGCTGCTTACATTAACAGAAACTACCATGCCTGCGCTGTTGTCATTGTATGCTGCATACACAGCTTGAAAAGCAGCAGCTGCAAAAGATAGGGCGGTATGACGGGATGGAAAAGATTTATATGGATCTTCACTTGCGATAGGAAACGGGCGGCTCCTTGAAAAGAAATTTTTCATCAATTCTGTTGAAAAATATACCAACCCCAGAGAACCAGCATACATTGCCGTTTGGTATGAAGATTGCAGCAAGGCACTTACTTCCGGTACCGCACCGGTTAATAGTGATTCAGAAATAGGAAAAATAGGTAAGGCTAAAGAGATTCCGACAGTAAGTGTAGACAGGGAAGCAAGTTGTACATTTAATTCGTTTGGCAAAAACAAATCATCCACTTGCTGAATTATCGGCCGCTCTCCAATTTGTTCAGCTCCCAAATTTTGTGGAATAAAAGTAATTATTGCTGCAGAACAGATACACATTAAGAGGAAACGTTTAAGTGTTTTCATATATATTGAATCCTTAAGATTCCATGTTAATCTTCTTGTTTATCAGTATCAGTATTTGTATCAGTATCAAGTTCCGGAACTGTTTTTGGTGTTAAATCAAATAAATCAATTAATTTTGAAGGGACAACCTTTCTTACAAACGGCTCCAAACCGGAAAATATCTTATCATACTCTTTTTCACTATCAGAGAGTGCAGTCTGCCATGCTGGAGCAAAACCAGGTGCTCTTAATGACATTATTTCAATTGATCTCTGATAAACCTGGAGTCTCGCAACTTCACGCCGGTTTGGTTTTTGAGATAATGTGCGGACACTTATTCTAAGGTTCTCATTCTGTTTTTTAAGACTCTCAATCTCTTCTCTCATCCGTGAGAGGGTATCAGATTCAATATCCATTT
>CAZMOX010000174.1:0-4576 GCA_964567895.1 uncultured Spirochaetales bacterium
ATGCCGTAAGGTTCTGCATCACTATCTGGTTCAATACTGACGGGAAGGTGAATACTGACCGAAAGACTGCAAGTTATAAACTCGCACTTCTTCGCAGCCTCTGTGCAATTGCTCAAAGAGAGCCTCACATGGCACAATGGACACAAGATGGAAATGTAGATATTCCGCTGGGCCGTATTGCAGACTTATGGATTGAATATTATTTACCACTGATAGGTTATAAAGAATTTGTTCCACAAAATCGTGGGGAAAACCTAAATTCAAAAAGACCTATTGCTTTTCGAAAGCTCATTTGCCAGTTGGCAGAAATCTACCCCTCAACACCTGCCGGATTAGCTCAGTTTGTTGCAGATAGAGACCGTGACAAATTCCCCAAAAAAACAGATGATTTATATACTGAAACTATTAAGAAAATCACCACAACAATTATTAAGGGTCCAGTTTGTTATACAAGCGGCAATATCTTTCAATATAATAAATCAAAAAAATCCATTACTATAAATGGTGAGCTTTGGCGGGAATTAGTTATCTTAGGTCATTGGATTGAGAATAGTCTTATCATTAACTGGGCAGAACTTATCAATACATTCAGCAGATCAACAAAACCATTCCCTGTAACCAAATCTATAGAATTATTATTGATGCAGCCTCAATTTGATCGATGGGTAACTCCGGCAAAAAACGCATTCAAAGAACTGAAAACAGTCCAATGTGTATGGAGTAACAAGACAATCCATCAAGGAATTCTTGACATTGATCATGCAATCCCATTTTTCATTCGCCATGATAATAGTTTATGGAATCTTCTTCCCTCAGATGGAAAAATAAATCGTTTAAAAAGTGATAAACTACCGACAAATCATCTGTTATCAAAGCAGAAAGATCTGATTATTTATTACTGGCAGCATCTATATACAAAAGAACACAACTTATTCACCATTGAATCCAGGCGTTTTATGGGTGAAAAATCTTTCCCTAAAAACAATTGGGAAAATCAATTATATACTACTTTCATAGAAACAATTGAGCATACCGCTTTTCGTAGAGGCGTTGAACGATGGAGTATATAACCTGAATCACCGACTAGCAGTGCAGTTATTGATTTTCTTAGATTAAGTTTGATCACGGGATATTACCCAAAGAAATGTACAACTTACATTGGAATAGTGTTAAACCTTCTCCAGAATTACCAATTATTCCTGACATCGAGCTCTACCCTACTCTTCTTGCCCATTGCAGTACCTTTGCAGGGAGAGGATTTTCAAGTTCCCATACTATAGACATGGGTTTAGAACCTGCATGCTTTTTATACTTCAAGGGACCAGCAAAAAAATAGGGAGCAGTCAATTTATTTGGTGTCTTATTTCGATCACGAATAAAAAGCAGTGGGGTATATCCTAAATTCTGATGATTAATATAACGGCTCCCAACTTTTGAGGTATCACTTGTCAAAGATTGACTTTGCCAATGAAACAGTCGATCAGTTATCGCATAATCCTCATACATTGTTGTTGGAGAAAAATCAGCTTCGCTCTTATTGATATCTGCAAAGAACACATCCGCTTTTCTCTCTGCAACGTGCATTACTCCTTCACGGGAGGGATATGGATTTTCAAAGGTACCCTTTCCAAGGGAGAAAACAATTTGTTCTCTAGTATATGAAGCGTGTAGATTGAGTGGTCCGGTAAGCGGATACTTATTTCCAATAACAGGAGTTTTATGGGTTAACATCCAATCAAACAGCTCCTTCAGATCCTGCGCCAGACCAGCATGTGTTTTGATATATCGATTAACAGATTCCAGCGACTGCTCTTTCCGAACACCCTTTTTCCACAGAATCATATGCAGCAATTCACTGCTTTTAGTAATAGTAGAAGCGGGATTTGTTACGAATTGTCTTGCTTCTTCAACAAAAGAGGTGTCATCCATCAAAAGTAAATTTCGGAATCCTTCAGCCATTGAATAATGTGCGCTTTTTATTACCCCAAGGTCTCTGTTCCCTTTTCCAATTTCAGACAATAGAAAGGAAGGCAGACCCTTTTTATATATTTCATCAGGTGAATCAAGATGAAAATAATCCATAATTTGTTGTAAAGAGATCTCTCCATCAACACGAGCCGCAAGATTTTCCATCTCTTGTATAAACTGTGCGCCCCGAAGAGTTTTAGTCGCATTTTTAATATTGTTCAGGATGTACTGCTGGGCTTGTTTTTCCAGATGAATAAAACATCCGGCTGGCATAAAGGGCATACCAGATTTTAATTGTTCATCGACACGTTTATCAGGACGCATACTCAGTGCGCGAAAACGTGATACAAAATCGAAATTTCTATGCTGTGGGGCAATAAAGTCCAGTACAGTTAGTTGAGCTTTTTCTTCATGCAGGCGCAAACCTCTTCCCAACTGCTGTAAAAATAGTGTGAGACTTTCTGTGGGACGCAAAAATAAAACAGTATCAACAAAAGGAATGTCTACTCCTTCATTATAGAGATCTACCGTGAAGATGAAGTTAATTTCACGATATTCCAGAGATTTCTGCACCTTACTGCGCAACTCTTTTGAAGATCCTCCCGTTAGTGCAACTGAAGGAATTCCTCCTTTAGTAAATTTAGCCGCCATAAACTGGGCATGAATAATACTGACACAGAACCCAAGTCCACGAACCTGCGTAATATCGGCTACATGGCCATCAGTTTGAGAAGCAACCCAATTCGCCCGACCATCATTAGTTTCTAATAAGTCCTGTAATGCTCCAATATCATACCCTCCCCGTTTCCACTCCAATGTGGAAAAATCGATTCCCTCAAAATCTGGTATTCCGTAGTAATGAAAAGGACTCAATAGTGCCCGTTCAACTGCTTCGGGTAATCGTATTTCATGAGTGAACACTCCATCAAAATCATTTCGTATATCTTTTCCATCTGTACGTTCGGGGGTAGCAGTTAATCCCAGTAGAGAATCAGGCAATATATGATTAATAAATCGCTGATAAGAATCTGCCTGAGCATGATGCGCTTCATCAAGTACCACATAAGCATAATGATCAGGAGTAAACCGGTTCAACTTCCTGCTATTCCAACTTTGTACGGTACAAAACAGATGATCATATGCACCAGGGTCATTACCTCCGGCCAATAACTCACCAAAATCTCCATCTCGGAGCACTTGCCGGAAAGCTGCCTGAGCTTGTTTTAAAATCTCTTCCCGATGTGCAACAAAGAGTAATCTAGGTTGTCCCTTCTGCTTTTTTGCATAATTAAGATAGTCAAAGGCAGCAACCATGGTTTTTCCTGTACCGGTAGCTGAAATTATTAGATGTTTCTTTTTTCCGGCAGCTCTTTCTGCAGCAATATCATCCAAAATGATTTTCTGAAATCCATACGGCTGCAGATCGAAAAAAGATATGGTTCCTTGTCCCTGTGCTCCGCTACCCCCACTTTCTCTGGCAAGCGCTTTTCTGAAATCATTGATAGTATCAGGTGTACAAGGAGTAAATTCAGTCTGGTCCTCCCAATGAGAGTCAAAGGTTGCAATTGCATGTTGCCAAAGGTGCGCTGATTCATATTGACTGATTTTTGCTGTCCATTCCAAACCCTCATTTAATGCCGCTTTTGAGACGTTTGCTGAACCTATATAGGCTGAACTAAATCCGGAAGTTCGATGAAAAAGATAGGCTTTTGCATGTAGACGGGTACGTTTTGTATCATATGAAACGCGTATTTCTGTATGAGGCAGCTTCAACAACACCTCTACTGCTTTTATATCCGTTGCACCCATATAGGTTGTTGTTGCCAGCCGCAATCTTGGACCGCCATCAGGTGCAGGTGTTTGCGTAAATTCTTTTAATGTGGGTAGTAATTGTTGAATCCCCGCAAATTTAATAAAGGAGACCAGCCAATCAGCCCGGTCACAAGTTGCCAGTTCTTTAATCAGTTGGGATTGCAGAGACGGAGTGCGTGATGAACCGGTTAATAGCGCTGATTCAGCCAGTGAGGTGTCCGGGCGTTGTGTTATTCTAGAAAGTACATTCGTTGGACGTATTTGATGTAGTAATTCCGATTTTACGGGAAAAAACTGCTCAATAATCTGAAAAAAATCCGGGGATTGCAACAACATTTCTTCCAAATTTGATAGATTGGTTTCAGTTTTGTCTTTTTTAATCACTTCCTGAATATATGCTGCCACTTCTCTTGCCAAAGGAACAGCAAGGCGATTATGAACCTCTTCTGGATCAATAGCATGCCATTCAGCTTGTGTAAGAAGATCTAAATTTTCCAGTCTTTGATGAAGCTGTTTCGTATGGAGTAGTTCATACAGCCCGGTGGGAAGGGGGGAATTATTCATTTTGAGTCCTTTATGTGTTACTCAAAGTTCGCATACCGAAAGCTCTAGAAAAACAGCTTGAAAATCGCGCTAAACACCTCTAATAAGAAGCTAGTTATTACTTGTAATAAATAAACATAAGACCGTTTGTTTTATATAATTAGGCTCTTTTCGTTAAAACAAGTGATCATCAATTTTGAACGAATAAGAGGTGTCTGAATCCATCTTATAAGTAGATTAAAACCAACTTTCT
>CAZMOX010000175.1:0-4562 GCA_964567895.1 uncultured Spirochaetales bacterium
GGAGGGCAAAATGAATAAGAAATTAACACTTTCAGTTGATGATTTAATAATTGAGAAAGCAAAAGCCTATGCAGAAGATAATAAAGAATCGTTATCCAAATTGGTTGAGAATTATTTTAGATTATTAACAGCAAGTAGGAAAAATAAAAAAACAGAAATTTCCCCATTAGTGAAAGATTTAATGGGAACAATTGATGTTCCAGAAGATTTTGATTATAAGAAAGCAAAATATGAGTATTTAAAAAGTCGGTATTTGAATGATTAAGTTATTTATAGATTCAGATATAATTCTAGATTTATTGATTAAAAGAAATGAATATCAAAGTTCTGCTAAGCTATTCACAATAATTGAGAATAAAGAATTGAAAGGATATACATCCCCCATTGTATTTGCCAATGTACATTACATAATGACAAAATATGGTGGAAAAGAGAAATCCATATTGAATTTAAGAATTTTAAGAAAATTTTTGTCAATATTAACTTTAGATGAAGAAATTTTGGATGAAGCTTTATATGCTGAAGCACCAGATTTTGAGGACTCTATTCAGTATATATCATCTGAAAAAAATGAAATTGATTTTATTATTACAAGAAATAAGAAAGATTATAAAAGAAGTAAAATACCTGTATTAACTGCGACTGAATTCCTTGAAATAAATATAAAGAATTAGTATATAACAAGAGATTTTGGCGGAGACATTCGCAGCTGCTCGCTCACGCTAGAATCTCACACCAAATCCTTCGGTCTTTTGCTTTAGGAGTGAGGTGTGCAGCTCAAATCGTCGATATAATCATCTTTAGAACTGAGACTATTCAAAGAGAATGTTGAATATCTGGAGAAAATATTTTCTATACGAAAAGAAATCCCAATGGGAGAAAAGGTATAGGGAAAAAAAGAAAATTGAGATAGCAGGTTATTTTCAAGCGGAGGATGAGCGAGATCAGAAAATTGTTAAATCCCGGAAAGAAGAATAAGAAAAGAAAAATAAGAAAAAAATAAGGAATTAAGAAAGAAATCCAGGTAGTGACGTGTCGTTTTTAAGAAATATTTTAGCTGTTATGTTGGGTTAGCCAAATTAAAAACTAGGTACATTGCGAGGAATGCCAGCACAAGGGCCAAACTTAAAATAACTTAAATCGATTTGTAATGTGTAAATTCTGTTGAATATTTGAATGGATGAAATGGAACAGATGTTCACTCCCAAAATTGCCAAATTCGTAGATTGTTCTATGCTGTCGTTTTCTTTGTATATTAGATTAATTAATGTGGTATTACTGAAAACTGGTTGGTTTATTCATTTTTAAGATATTAGTTCACACAATGAATGAAAAATTGATTATTCAAACTAAGAGTTTGTTAAGATGATTGTGCTTGTAAAAATTTCTATTTAAAAAAACGATGAAACAGACAAAGCTTTTGACATGATTCTTGTATATGCAAGAATACATGCCAGGCCTTTGGCAAAGTTTTGCAGCTCATCGAGGGAGTTAAATGCATTATGTGGATTATGTTCATTGATGTTATTATTCAGTCTTTACAAATCTAATAAAGGAGGGGGGATATAGTAGAAGACTGCATAAAAATATTTGAATCCCAATCAAAGAAGATAAATATCTCTTTTTACTTAGCTTGGAATAGACAAAAGTATTAAAGATGCTTTTAAAATTATTAAAAACTTGTAACAAATAAAAATTCAATAGATTATTTTAGTAATTATAAGTGTTATGGCAAATTTTTTTTGTGTATCAGGCCTCATTATCTTGATGTAAAGGATCTGAAAAATTCTATCGAATGGGTAAGTAATGTTTTGTAAAACATACAATAGTATCGATAATTTGAAAATAGGTTTAGAAGGAGAATAAGTGTCATGCATAAAGGAAAATTAAGAACATTTAATTCACTAAAGGAATATTTCACCCTTTTTTATTTGACCTTTAAGAAGATGATAGGATTACGTAAGATTTCTTATGAAAAAAAGATTTCCCCTCAATTTCGTGAAAAATTAATGGTTGCTGTGTCTTCGGTAAATAAATGTGCTTATTGTTCTTTTCTTCACACCAGGACAGCCCTGGAACAGGGAATTAACCAAAATGAGATTGACGATATATTAAAAAACGATATAAAACAATTTTCAAAGAAAGATCTACCCGGAATTCTTTTTGCCCAGCATTTTGCAGAAACAAAAGGAAATGTATCAGAAAGTGCGTTGGAAAATGTTATACAAATTTATGGAGTAGCTAAAACCAGGCAGATGCAGGCCTTTTTGCAATCTGTACTTTTTGGTAATCTCTGCTGTAATACGTATGTATCTTTTAAAAAGAAGTTATTAACTCCAAAAGAAAAGAAACATCTCCGCTTGGTCTATCTCTTCTCATTACCGGTAGCCCGGATGATTTATAAAAAATCTGGTATATCTGAATAAGTATATTTGTAACCAAACAAAATACTGATTCCTGTCTTCGTTATTCCATTGAGTAACGAATGGCTTCGGGTTGATCCAATTAGATACTGGACAATTGGGATAATTATTTAATGGCTGATTCTTTATCTATATAAAATGCTATTTCCTTGGTCAGAATAACTATCAAAGTTTTTTATTTTCTACTGTATTTTTCATAAAAAGATAAAAAATCAAAATTAAAACTGTCACAGTTTCCCTTTCACTTTTCCTGTCTGCGACTGGACCGTTACATCTTCCCGAATTCAAGAGTGAAGTACAATATGTCTTGTGATTGTCGTAATCCTTCCATTTAACAAATCGTATGGAAGTTATAGCGCTTTTGTCACGGGTCTTTATTAGGTCAGCGCTATGCCAATCCTTTGCTTGCGGCTCATGCGGCTGTTAAATAGTCAGGGTAGTGGTAAAGTAGGGCACCTATAATAAGAAGAGAATGATAAGAAAAAAATAGAGAATTAAGAAAGAAATATAAGTGATGATATTGGGGTTTAAAAAAAGATTTTAGCGGTTAAATTGGGTTATATAACTTGAAACCTTTGTAGATCACGAGGAATAAGAAATGTATTTCTGGAATCCACGCATATCCGCGCTTTAATATATGGTCAAATATGAGGTGGTGAAATTCCTCTAAGTATAGTTATAGAGATTATGTTTACGAGGAATGCCTGCACAATGGCCGCGCTAAAAGCAACTTAAATCGATTTGGAATGTGTAAATTCTGTGGAATATTAGAATGGATGAAACGAAATATATGTTCACTCCAAAAATTAACAAAATCGTAGATTATTCTATTCTATCGTTTTCTTTGTAGATTAGATTAGTAAATGTGGTACTACTGAAAACTGGATGGTCAATTAATTTTTAGGATATTAGTTCATACCAAAAAAGAAAATTTGATTATTAAAGCAAATCGTTTGCTAAGAAGATTGTGCTTGAAGAAATTTCTATTTACAAAACGATGGAACAGACAAAACTTTGATAAAGTTTTGCAGCTCATCGAGGGCGTTACCTGGAAATAAAGAGGAGAACTTATGTCAAAAAATAAATCACAAAATGGCTTTGCCGATGTAAATGGAGCCAAGTTATATTATGAAATTGAAGGTGAAGGATATCCACTTCTTTTACTTCATGCTGGAGTTGCCGATCATCGAATGTGGAATGAACAAGTGAATGAGTATAAAAAAGAATTTAAAATTATTCGGTATGATTTACGCGGATTCGGAAAATCAATCATGCCATCTGGAAGTTTTTCACATCATGATGATGCCGCACTTCTTTTAAAATTTCTAAATATTGATAAAGCAATTGTTATTGGGCTATCATTTGGTGGATATGTTGCTATTGATTTTGCTATTGCTTATCCAGAGATGGTAGATACACTTATTTTAGGAGCCCCTGCATTAAGTGGGTATGAACCATCGTCAGATGAAATGCAACGTTTTTTTACAGAGGAAGATAATGCTCTCCAAGAAGGGAACCTTGCCGCTGCAACAGAGATAAATTTACGTATGTGGGTTGATGGGCCAAATCGATTGCCAGATCAAGTAGATACTGAAATGCGCAACAAAATACGTGAGATGCAGTTTAATACATTTTCCTTACCAGAAGCATCTGATGTAGAGGTGATAGAATTAATACCACCAGCGATAAAACGACTAAATTCCATTAAAACTCCTACACTTGTTCTTTATGGTGATCAGGATGTCCTCGAATTCCAACAAATTTCAAAAATTATAGCAAAGGGAATACCTAATGCAAAATTGACAGTAATTTCTGAGGCTGCTCATTTGTCAAATATGGAAAAACCAGAAAAGTTTAATGAAGTAGTCATGAACTTTTTGAAAGAAATACACTCTTAGAATGAAAGCCTTGATTAACCAAAAGATGGTAGTGACTTTGGAAACGTGAGTCGAAATCAATTGCTTTGTTTTTATAAACATTAATATTTTAATGGTGAGAATTGCTTCTAAGCAAGGCATTTCTAAAGCACCTTATTAAATCAGAGAGAACGGAGGAAATATTATGAGCATCAGTAGAAAAAGAATGAAAGAAACTAATTCAATAAAAGAAAAAGATATTGATTATTCAGATATTATTGAA
>CAZMOX010000176.1:0-4521 GCA_964567895.1 uncultured Spirochaetales bacterium
CAGTAAAAAAAGGAGTTAAAACGCCTATACGTCGAATCCCGCTTCTTGCTCTGGCAACAGCCTCAGCCAGTGGTACAAATGCAAGTTCACACATAGCCTCCTCAATTTTCAAACGAGTTTTACCAGCTACTTTATCTGGAGAATTTAAAAAACGGGAAACTGTGGCTATACTAATTCCTGCATGCGCTGCTACATCATAAATTGTTGTTTTATTTGCCATTAACCTAACCTTATTATCAAACAGTTTAATAATGTAAGTGCTTACATAAAACCTATTTCATAGTAAAGCACAAAAATTCGGATGTCAAGGAATTTCACCAATTTTATTATTTTAATTTTTTTTGATAATATAAGTACATAAATAAAGGTTGATCTTATAAAGCATACTGTTCCAGCAAGGAAAAGACAGTAAAGAGTCGCAGCAGGTGAATAAGTACAGAGAGAGTTTTCATTAGTATCCTCACAAAATTAATAATTATTACACAGAATGAAATTAATGTATCATATTCTTACATACTGATATATATTATATGACATGAAAACAGAAAACACAGGAATTATTTATTTCTCAAAAGATGGAAACACTAAAAAAGGTGCAGAGCTGTTAGCTGAACATCTTGAAATTTCACAGATTTTTCCACTGATTGAGAAAAAAAAGCATAAAGGCTTAATTGGTTTTGTAATTAACGGTTATAATGCCAGTAAAAAAGCATCTACAAAGATTGATACCAGCTTTCTTGAGCAGCTTAAAGATATACCATATATCTATCTCATGACACCGATCTGGGCCGCTTCAGCCACTCCAGCGGTCAACTCTTTTCTGGATAGTGCCGATCTTACCGGAAAAGTGGTGACAATCATTACCTTTCAGGCAGATCCTAAAGCAGGCAGCAGCGGAAAGGCTTTTGCGTATCTTCAATCGAGAATTGAAAAGAAGGGCGGAAAAGTTGATAAGACTATTGCACTCCATGGAACTTCTCCAGGAAAGTATGCCGGTGATGAACATATAACAAATCAGATAAATAAAGCCGTTTCCCAGCTTAAATAGTATCGAAATCCAGCTTGTATAGCAGTTCATCAGGAAGATTGGTACCTATAGACTTCTCTCTTTCATTCAGTTGAGACTCGTTGCAGACTCACATTCAATTCTCTTCTCATTTACGTAATCCTTCTCAAGTTTTCTTACACGTCTGTGCAATTCCCGGCACTTTTCAAAATCATTTCGCAGCAAAACAGTATCAATTCGGGATATTGGTATAGCACCCATACTGGTACTTGAGAGAAACAACTCATCAAACTGCAGATTCAGGATATCTTCAAGAAAAGGATCTTTATACAATATTTCCATGCCCATTATTTCAGCAGATTTGAGAATATATTTCCTGGTAACTCCAGCAAGAATCCTTTTCCCCGGGGTTATTAAACTATTCCCTGAAACAGCAAAGAAATTACTTCTCGTTCCCTCAACAGCACACCCGTTTCGGTCAATAAACAGAGCCTCAAGAGCCTGTTTTTTCTCAGCCTCACGCTGAGCGAGATAATTTAAAAGGAGAGAATTTGATTTCACCTCAGGGATAATCCTTTCACCCTCATAGGTAATTACAGAAACACCCTCTGTATAATAGGTATTTGGATAAACCGGAAGCTCCTGGGGAAATATAAAGAGCATGGGGATCATTCCGCCAATAAGCTGTACTCTAAAAGTAGCAGCAGCAACTGAGTCTGTCATGATTAAGAGAAATATCATACGGGAGATATCTTCAGGAGAAAACGAGTGACTAATATCCAGCTTATCTGCAGATTCCAACAACCTTTCCAGATGATCTTTGAGAAAAACCGGAATTCCTTCAATAACTTTTATTGACTCATATACACTGAAGTTGAAAAAAACCTCACGGACTGAAACAGGGAGTACCGCATCTTTGAGTGGTATTATCGAGAGATCACGAACAGCATGCATAAATAGCGGGTTTTTTTGTGTGTTCATAGGCTAATCCAACCCAGGCATCCTCAGCACATCACGGGGTTTGCTCCCCTGTGCCGGACCAACAATCCCGCGATCTTCCATCTCTTCTACAATCCTTGCAGCACGATTATATCCAATTTTTAGTTTCCTCTGGAGATAAGAAGCTGAAGCACTTCCTCGTTGTGAAATAATCTTAAGAGCCTCCTGCATGAGATCATCCTCAACATCATCGTTACCATAACCGTTTAATTCATCCTCATCTTCTTCATCATCCATAAAATAGGCTTCATCCAGATAATCCGGTTCACCCTGTGATTTTACATGCTCAACAATTTTTTCCACCTCTTCTTCTGTGAGAAAAGCACCCTGAATTCTTGATGGAATTGGATCCCACGATGACGAAAAGAGCATATCACCCCGACCGAGTAATTTTTCGGCTCCCGGCTGATCTATAATGATACGTGAATCTGTATTACTGGTTACCATAAACGCTATTCTTGATGGGATATTCGCTTTAATAATACCGGTAATTACATTTGTAGAGGGTCGCTGTGTTGCAAGTACGAGATGAATTCCAACTGCTCTGGCCATTGCAGCAAGACGTGCAAGATAGGCTTCCATCTCTTTTCCAGTAGTTGTCATAAGGTCAGCAAACTCATCAATAATAACTACAATATAGGGAAGTTTCTCGCGAGCCAGTTTGTAGGTATCAATACGTTTATTATAAGAGTTTAGGTCACGGACATTTAAACCGTCAAGTAAACTATATCGTCTTTCCATCTCAAACAGACAATACTGAAGAGCCTTAAGGGCTTTTTTGGGTTCAGTAATTACCGGAGTGAGAAGATGCGGAATATTATTATAGAGTTTAAGCTCAACAATTTTCGGGTCTACCATCATTAAACGAACTTCTTTTGGGCTTCTTCTATAAAGAATTGAACAGATTAATGAGTTCACACAGACTGATTTACCTGAACCTGTCGCTCCGGCTATAAGTAAGTGCGGCGTTTTTACCAGATCAATAATCTGCTGTTCCCCGGTAATGTCTGTACCTAGAACAACGGGAATTGCAAAGTCTTCATGTTTTTCAATAGCCTGAAGCATCTCTCTGAATCCGACAATTGATCGTACTCTGTTTGGAACTTCAATCCCCACTGCCTGTTTTCCCGGTATAGGAGCAACAATTCTTACACGGGAAGCTGCTAACTGAAGGGCAATATTATCCGCAAGGTTTGTTATTGTCTGCACACGTATTCCTGGTGCCGGAAATAGCTCATACATGGTAACAACAGGACCTTTCTGTACACCGGTAAGTTCTGCATCAATTTTAAACTCTTTCAGTGTCTGCATAAGAACTTCACCGGCTTTTTGGGTATTATCATCAATTTCTTTGGAAATCCCAGGATACTTGATCAGGAGTTCATCAGAAGGAGGCATATAATTTCCTTTTCGGATATTGGAGAAAAACTTCTTATCCCCCCCGCTCCCTGAGCCGCCATCTACTACTTCAGTATTAGAGATTAATCCAATAATACCGGGAACAAATTCGTCATCATTTACTACTGGTGATGATGAAACTGTCTGCTCTTCAGCTGCTGAAAAATCTACCAGAGAATTGTCCTGATCATTAATAATTCGTGTATATGGTGCAGTTTCAATGTCATTTTTTTCTACTGAGTCATCAAATGCTATCTCCTGCTGAACAGGCTTGCTCTTTTTTCCAAAACTACCAAGATCAGGCAAATCCGGTATTGTGGGAAAACTCAATGTTAAATCCTTATGCTCCAGATCCTGCTCCAGATCCTGCGGACGTGTATCAGCTGAATCATTTTTATGTGCCCGCTTTTGTCCGTCCTCATCTGTTATGGAGAAAATCGCATCATCCATCATATGAGAATTATCCAGTTCATGCTCCCCTTCTGCTGCCCGATATGCTGGAGATGATGGCTCTTCACCTCTTCCCGCTAGCTCTTCCTGCTTTTTCTCCTCTGCCAGCTGAATACGACGATTATGTTTTTGCTTCATTCTACGAATGCTTTTAGAAACTTCTTTATCTATCTTTTTTTTCTCTTTCTGGCTTATTTCAGGTAATATTTCACCTGATTCTACGAATGCGGAAGTACCATCCTGCACACGTGAAGTATTTTGGTTCTTCAATTCAGGCTTCGGTGATTTTCCGATTTTTTTGAATACAATTCGTGACCATATATAGAACATAAGAAGTTCAACTACAAAAAGACCAAGTATATACCACCCGGTTATTTTAGTTCGACCCGAAGCTGAAGCAATATTATGCAGCCAGAACGAGTCGCTTCCAAGTGCATGTATGAATAATACAGCAGTACTAAACAGCATTACCGTAAACAGGATAGCAGGCCAAATATATTTATGTGCTGCGGTAATTAAAAAGAGAATTGCTATTAATAAAAGAAAAAACGGGAAAGCCCATGCTGCCTTGAGGAATACAAGTGTTAATAAACCTGAAACAGATATGAGGATTGAGAGAAATAATCCTCCTTCAAGGTTTTCGGCGGTAGCTGTTAGAGAAGTAAATG
>CAZMOX010000177.1:0-4519 GCA_964567895.1 uncultured Spirochaetales bacterium
CATGCATCAATACAAGGATAAAAACCTGGTTGATGCATACGAAAAGAGTGCTGCACTACCAACTAGTGCTTAATATGGGTAATCCCCTGTGTAACAGCATAACAGGTTAATAAAACAGTATTATCTTCAAGCAACATCATATCCGGGGTACCGAACTGCGACTGTCTCCTCTGTCTTCTGAGAGGGTACCAAGAGTAAACTGCTGTCCATGGCTTCTTGCAATACATAATCGCTGCCGGAACCTCCGTCCCTCTTCACTCTAATAGACCCGTATTTCGCATATTCGCGCATGATCAAGACCATTCGTACTTTTAGCTGTTAATCGCAATTTTGATGCAATAATTGGCTTATTCAATAGATGAACTCTTTTTCGCTGATAATTATCAAATTCTTCTATAATAGATTTCCACCTGTTTTCAACCAGATACTCTATCGAATAATCTTTTACGGTCTCTTCCTGCGGCCTGCCCCAATGCATATTAGCAGCATATGCATCACTTTGGGTAAGAGTAAGTACCCGATGCATACCGGTATCAAAAGTTATCTCAACCCTCCCGATGGTAACCACATTTTCCCAGGTAAGATCAATCCATTGTGGAAGGGATTGTTTCGGATCACTCATCCAGCGATGTGTTCCCTTCGCTTCCCGTTCGCTTTTTACCCCGCCGGATCCATGAACAGCTCTTGTTTGTCCGGAAATAATATTGAAGGCCGGACCATCTGCTTGTTCACTGGAAGCAGAAATTACTGCTTTCAGAGCCAAATCACTTGGGTCGTTATTTGAAACTCCTATTAAATAGGCATCATCCCGCAAAAGTCTCTGCTGAACTGCAGCCACCAGAGTTGGGTTATGTAAAATTTCAAAGGGCTGCATCCCTGCATTTACCGCATATGCAGCAGCAGTTCCAACTCCCTGTCCTATCGCAGATACTGTTGCCATTACACGTGTTGAGGCAAAAGCCAAATGAGTAGCAGAAATATTTCTTCCGGCAAACATCAGATTTTTCACTCTTTTTGCAATACAGCTGCTTAATGGAATATCATAGAGATTAGGGACTCGGTGTTGTGTGCAGGGCTCTTCACTAACTGCATCAACTCCTCCGGGAGGATGGGTATCAATCGGCCAACCACCATATGCAATTGCATCATTAAACGAGCTGGACTGCATGATATCATTTTGATCAAGTATCACTTTTCCTACAAAGCGTCTGCTTTCCCGTTTCCCCGGTAAAAATCCTAACCACTCCAGAGCCCAGTTTTCAGCGCCGTGATCACCATCATTCTTTACATGATCCCAAACACCCATCATAATAGACATCAACTCATTCCGGATAAGCTCACTATCTCTAATGGTATCCAGATTTCCACCCCACTCAACCCACCAGTAGCCGTACTCCAATCCGGTATCAACGGCAGTTGATGCATCTGCGTGAGGCCGCAGTCTCAAATCTTCTTCGGTAAATTTCCTGGCCCAGGATGGGGCAGTAAAAGGCATCGGTTTATTGTGTCGGGATGCCTGGAACAATAGTGTAGAACCAAGTCGTTTATTATCTGAAATTTCTGCTGCTAATGATTCTGCAAACTCCGTGGAAGCTTCTCTGCCCTCTCGAAATTGTGCCCCGGATAAAACTCCTAAACCTCCGTCCCCCGTGCAGTCTATATGAATTTTACTGGTAATAATAAAACGTTGTTCCGAAGATCGGTTTTCAGCAGCAACATGCATAATAGACTCATGTTGCACATTGCAATCGACAACTGTGGTGTTTATCAGCAGGGTAATATTGGGCTCACAACGACACATATCATACAAAATGAGATCAAACATTGAGGCTGAACGTTGAGGATTGTGCACAGTATTTTCAAGGCGTATTTCCTCTATGATACCACCTTCACGGGCCTCTGTCTCAAGAGCAGCACCCCGCCCTCCGCTAAAGTCAGCCCCTACTACATGCATACGTATTTCACTTGATGCATTTCCGCCGAGAACTGGTCTATCTTGACAAAGTATTACTTTAGCGCCGCAGCGGGCAGCAGCCAATGCACAGGAAATCCCTGCCATACCGCCGCCTGCTATTAATATATCAGATGTTAATTTTTTTTCTTTCATCATCATTCAATAACCCTGCTTCAGAGGCAATATCAAATAGTTTTTTATTGTAGGCATCTGTACCGGTAAAACCCGGCAGCATTCCGTAGTTATCATCCAGCCAACCTCTATATTTAGCAATCTGTCGAATAGAATAACTGAATCCGGCAAAGGATGTTCTTGTTTCATCGAGTGTGAAAATTCTGCCTAAAAAATCGATTGTTTTCTGGTGTTTTTTCGCTTCATAAAAATTGCCCATTCGAAAAGCATCATATAACTTCCTGTGAGCTTCCGGAGCAATATTAGCAAGAGCAGAAACACAACCCGCAGCGCCAGCTGTAAATGAATCATATAAGAACGGTTCTCTACCCTGGAAAAAAGAGATAGGGGCTTTTTTTAGTGCATGTAACATACCGATAGAGCGATCTGCATCAGAGTCGGTATCTTTAACGATAATAATATTTGGATGCTGTGCTAGTTGATAGATTGTTTGTTTTTCAAATTGAGACGGCATACGGAAGTGGTTGTATATTCCAACCGGGATCGGACTTGCATCCGCAATTTGTCGAATATATTCAAGCAAACCCTGTTGACTGGTTTTAAGAAAGAAAGGCGCCATGACAATTGCTGCATCAGCACCGTCTTTTTCAGCATTATAAGCATATCTTATTGCCTGCTTTACCCCGCAGCCACTGACACCCGCATAAATTTTTGCCTTTATACCGGCACCTTCTCTTGCAGCAAAAACTAATTCACGCCGTTGATCTTCATCTAAAAGCGGCTGTTCACCGGTAGACCCGGTAACAAATAATCCATGACAGCCACGATCAATCAAAATTCCTGATAAACGCTTCATGGCGACAGGATCAGGGATTCCTTGTTCACTACACGGCGTAATGAGAGCAGCAATTACTCCTCTATGTTCAGAGCCGGCTGAATTCATTTTTTAAGCTGCTCTTCAGCAAAATGGCAGGCAGAAAAATGCTCATTCCCGTTTGTTTCATATCTGGTAAGCGGCGGAACATCTGTTTTGCAGATCTCCTGACATTGGCTGCATCTTGGATGAAAAGGACAGCCCGAAGGCGGATTCACCGGACTGGGAACATCCCCTTCAAGAATAATACGTTTACTTTTTTTGTCCAGGTCAGCTACAGGAATAGCTGATAAAAGTGCCTTGGTATACGGATGCATCGTTTGTGCATACAAATCTTCTACATCAGCCAACTCTACAATTTTGCCAAGGTACATTACTGCAACCCTGTCACTTATATATTCAACTACACTCAAATCATGTGTAATAAAGAGATAGGTTAGATTTCGCTTCACCTTGATATCTTTTAATAATTTCAGAACCTGTGCCTGTATTGAAACATCCAGTGCACTAACCGCTTCATCACACACAATTAAATCCGGTTCAATACTCAGAGCCCGGGCAATTCCAATTCTCTGCCGCTGTCCACCGGAAAACTCATGCGGATATAAATCCATTTGTTCACGCCGCATATTAACTGATACTAAAAGATCACCAATAATTTTCCGCCGTTCTTCTTTTGATTTGATACCATACATTTTTAATGGATCTTCCAGTGCTTGAAACACGGTAAAGGCCGGATTTAGGGATGAGTGCGGGTCCTGAAAAACTATCTGCAGTTTCTTTCGAACCTCCATCATCTCTTTTTGATCAAGTTTGTTCAGGTCTCTCTCTTTGGTTTGGTCATTATAGAAAATCTCTCCGCCGGTTGCCTTAACCAGCTGAAGAATTGATTTTCCCAATGTCGTTTTGCCGCAGCCGCTCTCCCCAACCAATCCCAGAGTTTCTCCGCGATACACATCAAAATCGACACCATCTACTGCTTTTACATTAGCAACAACTCTCTTGAATACACCTTTTCTCACTGGGAAATAGACCTGTAGCCCCCGGAGTTTTAAAATAATTTCTTTGGATTCAGGCATGTTTCTGAACCTCCGTGGGATGCCAGCACCGGACACTATGGGTACTGCTAATCTTTGACTCTTCGGGCATTGCCAGACAGGAATCATCTGCAAAATCACAACGCGGCATAAATTGACATCCTTCAGGCCGTTTATAGGGATCAGGAGTTGTTCCCCTGATCGGTTCAATTTCCTGATTTTTACCTCTGCCAAGTATAGGAATAGATTGAAGAAGGGCTTTTGTGTAGGGGTGTGAAGGGGTCCGCAGGACATCTCCCACTGTACCGGTTTCGACAATATTCCCCATATACATTACAACAACATCATCTGCAAGTTCGGTTACTACACCCATATCATGGGTTATAAGCATGATGGCTGTATTAAATTCACTTTTTAGGGTATCCATCAGTTCAAATATCTGAGCCTGTATGGTTACATCAAGTGCCGTAGTAGGTTCATCTGCAATCAATACTTTTGGATCGCAGGACATCGCCATGGCAA
>CAZMOX010000178.1:0-4517 GCA_964567895.1 uncultured Spirochaetales bacterium
CCTTTCATCATGGATTTTAAAGTAAAAACTCTTTTAGATGGATCCTCAATTACACTTTCAGGAATTCCGGTTTCAGCGATGTTAATTCCTGGACATTCTTCTGATTCACTCGTATACAAAATACAGGATGCTCTTTTTACCGGAGATGTGCTTATGTCAGGAAAAATTGGATCAACTACTTCGTCACTTTCAAGATCTCTGTTAATAAGATCCATTCATGAAAAAATATTACCACTTAATGATAAAACCCTTATTTTTCCTGGACATGGTGCACCCACAACTTTATGTGTTGAAAAAAAGATTAACCCAATCCTGAAACCTAAGTAACACTTGCTGTATATTCGGTATTGAAAGATATTTATATCTGCGATTGCAAAAAAGAATCAATAATCATTTTAAATCTTCCCGGTAATGGCGCAATGAACTTTCTGTATTTTTTTTCACCTGGTAAAACAATTGATAATGATAATGCATGAAGCATTAGTGATACAGGAAGTGTATTGGTATCTTTTCTACTATAAATTGGATCACCTAAAATTGGATGCCCTATACTTCTCATATGCACCCGTAACTGGTGTGTGCGTCCGGTTCCAAGAATAAGACGAATGAGGGAGTACGAAACACCGGTTTTAAGCGTGAATGATCTTAAAACCTCATAATCAGAATTTGCTGGTTTTCCCCTTGCCGGGTCATCTGTACAACAGAATTTTTTTCTGTTGCGTGGATCTCTTATAATTCTATTCTTAATAGAACCTTTTTCTGTTAAAGGGACACCTTTAATTAAAGCTATATAAATTTTTTTAGTTTTCCTGTTTTTAAACTGACTGGAAAGAAAATCATGTGCAATTATATTTTTTGAGGTTATCATAACACCTGATGTGTCTTTATCAAGTCTATGCACAATCCCCGGTCTGAAATTTTCATTACCGGTTTCAAGTTTACCTGCATAATACATAAGACCATTTGCAACAGTACCCTCCCAATTTCCTGCAGCAGGATGAACGACCATCCCCTGCTCTTTATTTAAAACAATTACATTTTGATCTTCAAATAAAAAATGTAAATTAATTTTCTGTGGTTTAACATCTGTAGCAGGTAATTTTTTGCAGTGGAACGTTATCGCATCTCCGCTATTTATTTTTTTACTTTTTTTAACCAACTTATCGTTAACAAGTAGATGAGATTCTTCTGCACCGATCCTGCTGCGGGAAAATTCAGGCATCATTTCAGAGATAAAATAATCGATTCTTTTAGTTACTAATTCATCATCAGAAAAATTAGCTATAAAAGTATATGTTTCATATTCATCAAGATTTATTTCACTCATTCTGCAGCTCACCCAGCATAAAATCTATAATAACAATACCCAATGATACTGCTGCCGATATGCCAATTCGAAAAAGATAATCAACATTATCAAGTGATCCTGAAGAATTAACAGTAAAAATATTAGCAGCAAGAGTAACGGCACCAAAAGTTAACGGCAGTGATCCTATAAAAAGTGATTCAGCCCTGCGCACTTTATGCAGCCAGTCAGGAAATTCATTATACTTATACAGTTCATAGGACACCTCATTAGAATCTACTGCAGATGATGATTCTGCATAAAGAGAATTTGAAAATAGTGATAATAAAATAGCTATAATTACTAATTTCTCCAAAATATTTCTTATCTTCATTCTAGGTTTGCCTCGCACCAAAAATTGCAGTACCAACTCTTATTAATGTAGAGCCTTCTTCAACTGCAATAATCCAGTCACCACTCATCCCCATGGAAAGAACATCAATTTGAAGACCCTTAAAACCAGCTTTTACTTTATCGAATGTATTTTTTAATGAACTAAATACTTTTCTCGTTGATTCTTCATCAGATCCCAATGGACCCATCGTCATCAAACCTCTAACACGTATATGGGAAAAACTCTGAGACATTTCCATTGCAGAAATAACTTCCAATTCAGATGCAAAACCGAATTTAGCAGATTCTCCCGAACCATTCACTTCAATAAGAATTTGTATAACTTTATCTAATTTCTCTGCTGAATGATTTATTTTCTGCAGCAGCTTTATTGAATCTACTGAATCTATCCAGTTAAATAATTCAACAGCCTTTGCTACTTTATTACTTTGCAGGTGACCAATTAAGTGAAGATTCGCAGCTTCAGGAATATCATTGTATTTACTAAATGCTTCCTGCACCCGATTTTCTCCAAAACAGGTTATCCCGGCTGCTGAAGCCTGCAGGACAGAATCTTTACCATGATTTTTTGTAACTGCCATAAGAGTTATTTCATTAGGCTCTCTTCCTGATTTAAAAGCAGGCTTAACTAAAGATTTTTTTAAAGTTTCAATATTTTTTTCTATAGACATATTTCTCTCTGTTCTGATTATTTATTCATTAAGAATATATTCCGGGTCAATCCAACCCTATAATACCACATCCGTATGCAAATACAATTATTTTACTATTTTGAGCAGTTAACTTTATGAAAATCAGTAAAGCAAAAAAAAACCGGAAAATAATTCCGGTCGTTATACTGAAAATTCAGCATAGTAGTGGGCAATGACGGGCTTGAACCGCCGACATCCTGCTTGTAAGGCAGGCGCTCTCCCAACTGAGCTAATCACCCGAACATTGAATAAATCAATTAACGAATCGTAACATAGCATGGTCAGCATATTTTTGTCAATATATTATTATAAGGTTATTTTTAAAATTGTTCCACTTTAAATATGAATTTTTCAGTATTTCTCTCTTTATCCACAGATAAAACTATGATATTATCAGCGCCGGAATATACTGGTTTTTTATTTATCTAAAATTGGGATTCTCTCAAAACTGAAAAGACGATAACCAAAGGCTGTTTGGTCTATTTATAAAACAGACTAAACTATTTGTGCGAAATCAGGTAGAAATTAACATGAGGATTCTTTATGTCTAAACAGAATTTAAGAAATATCGGCATTATGGCTCATATAGATGCCGGTAAAACCACTACTACTGAAAGAATACTTTTCTATACAGGAAAGAGCCATAGAATCGGTGAAGTAGATAATGGTGAAGCAACAATGGATTGGATGGAACAGGAACAAAACCGGGGAATTACAATAACCTCTGCCGCAACCTCCTGCTTTTGGAAAGATATCCAGATTAACATAATTGATACACCTGGGCATGTAGATTTCACTGCAGAAGTCGAACGTTCGCTGAGAGTTCTCGATGGTGCTGTAGCAGTTTTTTGTGCAGTTGGGGGTGTTGAACCACAGTCTGAAACTGTTTGGAATCAAGCTGATACTTATAATATTCCCCGTATTGCTTATATAAATAAGATGGATAGACTTGGTGCCGATTTTTATGCCGTTGTTGAGGAGATGAAAACCAAGCTTAATGCTGAGCCTCTCCCTCTCTACCTTCCTCATGGTTCAGAGTCAGATTTTTCAGGTATTATTGATATTATGAAAATGCAGAAAATTGAGTTTGAAGCAACTTCTTTTGGTAGTGAACTGCACTATATACCCATACCGGAAGAGTTGTTTGAAACAGCAAAGAAATGGCATGATCATTTAATTGATTTACTCTCAAACTATTCTGATGAAATTATGGAACTTTACCTTGAAGGTGGTGAAATCCCAACAAATCTCATCAAAGAAATAATTCGTAAAGTAACACTTTCAAGAAAATGCATTCCGGTATTTGTTGGTGCATCATTAAAAAATATAGGTGTTCAAACTTTATTGGATGGGATTATTGATTACCTTCCATCTCCACTTGATATTCCGGTGATCACTGGTCTTACTGTTAAAAATGAGCATCCGGTTGAGGTGAAACATGATATTTCAGGTCCACCCCTTGCGCTTGTTTTCAAAATACAAAACGATCGTGAATCAGGACCACTCTGCTTTTTCCGGGTATATTCCGGATCAATAAAAAAAGGTACCGCAGTTTTCAATATTTCAAAAAGAAAACGGGAACGAATCAACAGACTCTTTCGGATGCATTCAAACAAACCGGAAAATGTCGATGCAATAGAATCCGGTGATATTGGGGTAGCCGTTGGTTTTAAATTTGCACAAACCGGGGATACTATTGGATCAGAGGGTTCTCAAATTCTGCTGGAAAGTATGACATTCCCTGAACCGGTAATTTCGGTTGCTATAGAGCCAAAAACACTTTCTGATCAGGATAAACTTAAAAAAGCCCTTGAAATACTATCTTGTGAGGATCCTACATTTGTGTATAAAGACAATCCTGATACAGGACAGCTTATTATATCTGGAATGGGAGAGCTGCATTTAGATGTTCTGGTAACCAGAATAACAAAAGAGATGAAAGTTGAAGCCCGCATTGGAAATCCGCAGGTAACTTATCGTGAGTCAATTACAGATCAGATTACCCATAATGAAAAATTTTCTAAAATATTATCAGGAAAAGAGAATAAAGCCGATATTACTCTTCGTCTTACCCCGCTGCCGACGGGAAGCGGGAATGAATTTGTATCATTGGTTTCAAAAAATAT
>CAZMOX010000179.1:0-4507 GCA_964567895.1 uncultured Spirochaetales bacterium
CTTCATTAAAAATTGCCATTTGCAGGTTATACCCAATAGCACCCTGCGTATCTGCTACACAGGAGTCAAGCGGTACAGTATGCAGAATTTTTCGGGAAAATTCGGATCGTCTAAGAATAAATCCTACCTGAGGACCATTACCATGCGCTATAATAATTCTATGACCATCTTCAGCAAGTTTAACAATATGTGCGGCTGTTTTCCTTGCAGCTTCGAATTGAGCCGCTACTGAATTATCCTTAGGGTTTTCAATAAGTGAATTCCCCCCTATCGCAATTACTATGGTTTTTTTGGTCATATTTTCCTCCTATATCACAGTTTTACATTAAACTGCTACATCAATTATACTCTTAATGCAACATTAATTTGGAGTTAATAGTAAAATAACACTTTATTACCAGTTTGACTAAGTAAACCAATTCTAGTAAGGTATTTCCAAACTTCATTCATGCACTTTAGAGGAGATTTTGTTTATGCTCACAAAAGAAAGAAAAACCGATATTCTGCTTGCCCTGTTTGTTGGCAGCATGGTTCTGGTTAATACTATAGGATCAAAGATCACTACTCTTGCCGGGATAAGAGTTTCTGTCGGAATATTTTTCATGCCCCTCCTTTTTCTTGTTACTGATATTGTGGGAGAAGTTCATGGAAAAGAGCGTGCAAGATATTTTGTACGAATATCTTCAGCTATTCTGGTTTTTATGTTTGTAATGATCTTTGTCAGCATAAAATTACCGGCAAATAAGACGTGGGGACTGCAGGGTGAGTATTCACTTATTTTTGGAAGCAGCCTTCGCATGACTTTTGCAAGTATAATCTCTTTCATAATCAGTCAGAGTTTTGATGTCAGGGCTTTTGCTTTCTGGAAAAAACGGACAAAAGGTAAACATTTGTGGCTGAGAAACAATCTTTCTACAATATTCAGCCAGCTTATTGATACTACTATCTTTATGTTTCTGGCTTTTTACAAAATAGCACCCAAATTTACCGTTACATTTATCATCAGCTTAATTATCCCCTATTGGATTTTTAAAGTGGTATTTGCGATTGTTGATACCCCTCTCTGCTATTTAGGGGTTAGATGGCTGAAAAATGAAAAATCGGAACCTGATAAAGCAGCGATAGAAGTCTAACATCCGGTAGACATCCGGAACCACAATCTTTATTACATGATATTGGAAGAGTTGTTTTCATAGATTGTTAGTATATATTGAATACTATACTTATTCAGCATTTTTCTGGTATAATTTGTCCTTAAATCGATCAGTTTGGGAGGCAGGAATTGTCACTATACAGAGTACATTTTATCTGGAAAAATAAGGAAGTTACACTCAGTGCCGGAAAGCTTGATATGACCCACCCCTATTTTGTTTCTATTAAAGACATTATCCTACCAAAAGCCAGTTCTCTGATAATTGATCCAAACAGAGAAAATTTCGAAAAAACTTTTGGAAGAGCAAATCATCTAATGATCCCCTTTCAGTCCGTTTCTCTTATTGAGGAACTTGATAAGGAGGCGGCTGAGAAAGAGTCAAAAGTTGCTTCTTTCTCCATAGTAGAAATAGAGAGCAGTAAATCCCGGAACAAGTAACAACATTGTAATACATGTAATATCTCATTCTCTGTCACGGTGAAGACTCTCTTTCATAATACAAGAATTCCATTACAAAAATGGGTTGCTGCTATTGAAATCTTTATCCAGAATGAAAAACCCATAAGTGTGAGAAAACTGGCAGCTACTGAGTTCTGTTTGTACAGACAAACCCGGCCTTCTGCTGTCCATCATTAGTAACCGAAGCCATGAGCAAGGAGATTGAAACCCTGACAGGAGTACCAGTTCTGACTATCACTTACGATGGAACCGAATCGCCAAAGAATGATATTATTATTCCATATCTAAAATTTGCTGGAACATCAAATCGGGTAAATCGGGGTTGATTTTCCACAATAGATTAGTGAAACTGTAACTGGGTGGAAAATGAGCTATATCTCTTCATTATTTGTGCATAAAGGCTTTCCGTCTGCATAAAGAATCATTACATTAATAACAGCTCTATAGAGCTTCAATGAGTTAGTTAATAAGAGAGACATGCTGGAGGATTTTATGTCAGAACAGGGCATTTTGCCTATTGATCAAATATTACCGAACAGACTATTTGTTATACCTTTGACAGGGAATCCAATATTTCCTGGCATTTTCACCCCGCTGCTAATTGAATCAGCAGATGATATTGCGGTTGTGGAAAAATCAATTGAACTTGACAATATGATAGGTCTGCTGCTTACAAAGGATGAATCTGAAAATGAATTTGATCCTGCAAATTTACACACAGTTGGCACAACAGCTAAAATTGTTAAGAAAATTAACCTGCCGGACGGTGGAATAAACATATTTATTTCAACCCTTAAAAGGTTCAAGGTGAAAAAATTTATCACTGACCAGAAACCTTTGACAATTGCGGTTACTTACCTCGACAGTACCAATGAAGGCAGCATTGAAGTACGGGCTCTGACTCGCTCCCTCATTATGGAAATGCGTCAGCTGTCCAGGGAAAACCCTCTTTTCACCGAAGAAATGCGGCTGAATATGGTTAATATTGATAAACCGGGTAAAATTGCTGATTTTATAACATCTATCATGAATCTTGAACGCAATGAGCAGCAGGATATTCTTGAAACACTCAACATTCAGGATAGAATGGAAAAAGTTCTTGTTTTTATAAAAAAAGAGCAGGAATTGATGAAAATCCAGCTGAAAATCCAGAATCGAATTAATAAAAAAATTGAGAAAAATCAACGGGAGTATTTCCTTAAAGAAGAACTGCGGGCTATACAGCAGGAACTGGGGATGACAACTGATCCAAAAACCAGCGATTTTAACCGATATAAAGAGCTGTTTGAAAAGCTGCCTCTAAATGAGGAAGCACAAGAACAGGCCGAGCGGGAATTGGAAAAATTTCAGGTTTTAGATCCAAATTCAGCTGAATACTCTGTTACCCGAAACTATCTTGAAACCATAGTCTCTCTTCCCTGGAAAGATCCGAAACCGGAAAATATAAATATTTCCAAAGCAAAAAGAGTCCTGAACCGTGATCATTATGGAATGGATGATGTAAAGAGTAGAATTCTTGAATATTTGGCAGTCAGAAAACTTAAAAAGGATACAAAAGGCTCTATAATTTGTCTGGTGGGGCCTCCGGGAGTTGGTAAAACATCCATAGGAATCTCTATTGCTCATTCGTTAGGGAAAAAATTCTTCAGGTTTTCAGTAGGCGGAATGCGGGATGAAGCGGAAATTAAGGGTCACAGACGTACCTATGTCGGGGCAATGCCCGGAAAAATCATTCAGGGACTTAAAATTGTTAAAACAAAAAACCCGGTCTTCATGATTGATGAAATTGATAAAATGGGCGCCTCATATCAGGGCGATCCCTCATCTGCACTTCTTGAAGCCTTAGACCCCGATCAGAATATTGCCTTCAGGGATCATTATCTTGATCTCCCGTTTGATATCTCACAAATATTATTTATTGTTACTGCAAATACTCTGGATACTATCCCAAGACCGCTAATTGATCGAATGGAGATTATTAGATTGTCAGGCTATATTGCTCAGGAAAAGGTTTCAATTGCAAAGAAGTATCTTATTCCAAAAAGTCTTGATAAAAATGGTATCGAAAAGAAATCTGTTACCTATACGGCAAAGTCACTTACAAAAATTGCCGATGAATATGCCAGAGAAGCAGGAATGCGAAATTACGAAAAGGCTCTTAATAAAATCCACCGAAAAATTGCTATGGAACTTATTACTACAGCCCCTGCACTGCCGATTGTTATTAATACTGATCAATTGGAGAAATATCTTGGGAAACCAATTTTCCGTGAAGATGAGATTAAAGTTGCTGAAAAACCAGGCATGACAATTGGTCTTGCCTGGACAAATTTTGGCGGAGACACCCTCATTATTGAATCTGTTAATATCCGGGGAAAAGGAGAAATAAAACTTACCGGGCAAATGGGTGATGTCATGAAAGAATCTGCAGGTATCGCTTACACCTACATCAGACATATCGCTCCCAAGTACTCTATTCCTGATGACTATTTCAGCTCAAATTCAATCCATTTGCATATACCGGAAGGTGCTACTCCAAAAGACGGCCCATCAGCAGGTATAACCATGGCATGTTCTCTATTTTCTCTGGCAAAACAGATAAAAATCAAGAGTGCTCTTGCCATGACAGGAGAACTCTCTCTGGCAGGAAAAGTAATGCCGATTGGGGGATTAAAAGAGAAAGTCATCGCCGCCAGAAGAAATAGAATTAAAACTATTTTAATTCCAAAACATAACTCCCGCGATCTTGATGAGATACCTGAGCATATTAAAAAAGGAATAACTTTCTTTCCTGTAGATACAATGGAAGAGGTTTTGGAAATTGCATTTGATTTAGAAGTCGAAACAGGTATACCCGAGAAAATTAATTAAAATCTTCTTGGGATGCACTTACCT
>CAZMOX010000180.1:0-4499 GCA_964567895.1 uncultured Spirochaetales bacterium
ATAGCAGCTTCACTTTTAATTTGTTTTTTATTAGTCATTATCAAGTTTATTATACTTTCCTCTTAACAATATTTTCTGGTGTACTGTGCTTGGGTTAAAAATTCTAGAATAAATACTTCCTGCGTATCATAATCAATTTCAGTAATTAGCCGAAAATCATTATTCATTATATCAAAACAAGTCATATCTTTTTTTGCACCAACACGGTCAGCACGGGTAAATGTTTGTTTTAACTCCCTATGCTCTTTGGGGTGACAATTGCTCATTACCAACATCCATTTTTCGTTAGCTTTTCGAGCAACCGGATATTTTTTGCCTATATTTCGAAGCTTTGCCCTGGTGATAATATCCAATTTTTTCTCCCGTTTATAATTTCGCATATTGCGACATACATAGATTAATCTATACTATAGAATTGATACCTTTAACGCCTGCAAGAAATAAAAAATATAAGAGAAAAAAAAGCATAGCAATAGGTTGATGTTTCCTAAGATCTGATTGTCACTTTAATCAAAAAAGAATGCCTGCCGCTGATGGTAAAATTATGAAAAAACTCTACAATAAACTTATTCGGGACAGGATTCCGGAGATTATTGCGAATGTTGGGCATGAAAGTAAGGTTCGGATTTTGCATGATGATGAGTATTTCACTTCTCTTTGTAAGAAGCTTCAGGAAGAGGTTGATGAATTCCAGATCTCATAACTGGATTGAAATAAATCTGATGACAATGTAGGGTATTTACTAGAAGAGGAAGTATGCGAACAGAAGCAGAAACACGAAAAGAACTTATTGATACAAAACTCTATGCAGCAGGATCTGATAGAACCGCCTTTTACCATTATCCATCCACGGGGAATTCGTGGTATATTTTCTTCTGTGGAGATAAATGAGATTCTGACAATGACAGATAGATTGGCGGTCTAGATGAAAAAGGAAGTAATTGATGAATAAGTTTATAGATAAGGTGCTTCAAAGTGGAGAGGGAAGACGCATAGAGTTTAAGAGAGCGTTACCAGAAGGGAATCAGATTGCACAGACAGTGCTTGCTTTTGCCAATAGTGTTGGAGGAGAACTTTTTATTGGAATAGATGATAAAACCAGAAATGTTGTCGGTGTTGCAGATTCGGATATATTTAAATTAGAAGAGATGATTTCTCAGATTGTTTTTGATAATTGCCATCCTCTTATCATTCCTGATATCTCCATTTATTCGTATAAGGAACAGAATATCCTTTGTGTAAAGGTATATCCCAGCAAGAATGGCCCATATTATTTAAAGAGCAAAGGTAAAAATAAAGGCACATATATCCGCGTCGGATCCACTAATCGTCTGGCAGATGATATGATATTAAGCGAGCTTGAAAGAAGGTGCAGGCATGTATCATTCGATTCTTTACCAGTATATGATGTTTTACCATCTGATTGCGATCTGGAAGAGTTTATACTGTTCTATCATACAAACTCAGGTAAAAAGATTAAAGCTGAACAGCTAAAAACGCTGGAACTTATAGCAATAGAACACAATAAGGATTATTTTGTTAACGCGGCCCTCCTATTTACAACAAGCCCAATAAAAAAGCAAATATTCCCCTATGCAAAAATTGAATGTGCTCGATTCAAAGGCACTACAACATCAGTAATGATAGATCAGCAAACAATTGATTCCCCTGTGTTTACGCAACCGGAGGAAGCCATGAAATTTATTATGCGGAATATTCGTCAAGGTTCAAGCATAAACCTTGTTTATCGAAAAGACAGCTGGGAGTATCCCCTTGTCGCCGTCCGTGAGGCTGTTATAAATGCTGTCGTTCACCGTGATTATTCGATATTGGGAAGTGATATAAAAATTGCTATTTTTGATGATATGTTGGAAATCACAAGTCCTGGTACATTAATGCCTTCGGTAAGTCCTGAATCACTCAAAGATACTCCCTCCGAGATTCGCAATCGGGTAATTGCACCGATTTTTAAAGATTGCTACCTAATAGAACAGTGGGGGTCCGGGTTCAGCAAGATTTTTACAGCACTTGAGAAATATCCGAACATTATGTTGAACATTAAAGAACCTGGTCTCTCTTTTCAATTACAGTTTATAAAAAAAGATTATACGCCGAAACAGGCTGATGGCGGATTAAATGGCGGATTAAATGGCGGATTAAAAAGTTTGCTTCTAGAAATTGAAAAATATCCGGGAATTCAGCTAAAAGTATTAACCGTAAAATTAGATCGACCTATAGATACTCTCGACAAACAAATCAGGAAATTGACAAATATGAAACTGATAGAACATCGTGGAAGTAAAAAAACTGGCGGCTACTGGGCTAAACCTAAACCATGATTGAAGCTATTATAAAAAGATTAACAATGTTACAAAGCAACTCGGTACTTAAGCGTAAAATTAAAAGATTTTGCACCGAAATAGGCTGATGGGGAATGAATGGCGGATTAAATGAGGGATTAAAATTACTGCTTAAGGATATTCAGAAAAATCCGGGTATTTAAGTTGACAAAAAAAGTTAACGCGCTGGTAAGTTATCAGCTGAATACTGCGTTGATGGGAGAATTATGAAAAAGACCTACAATAAACTTGTTCGGGACAGGATTCCGGAGATTATTGTGAAAGCCGGGCATGAAAGCAAGGTTCGGATTTTGCATGATGATGAGTATTTCACTTCTCTTTGTAAGAAGCTTCAGGAAGAGGTTGATGAATTTCAGGAGTCCAGGGCTCTCGAGGAGTTGGCTGATATTATGGAAGTGGTGTTGGCTTTAGCTGCTGTAGAAGGGAAGACTCCGGAAGATCTTGAAGTTTTGCGGCTGCAGAAGAGGGAGAAGCGGGGTGGCTTTGAGGAGGGGGTGTTTTTGGAAGAGGTGCTTTCTGAGGATACATATAATAATTAAAGAAAGCAATAATCCGGATTTGGATAGATAAATATATGAGTATGTAAAAAAAATATTTCCTGCAATTGTTGGTTGTTCGTATTTGAAAGTAGGTTTGATAATCAGAAAAGAAGATTCAGAGTGAATGAATCAAGGAAAGGCTGCTGTAAAGGCTCTTGAGTCGTGTTATATGCTCCATCGTTCAACATCTCTACGAAAAGCAGTATGCTCAATTGTTTCTATGAAAGTAGTATATAATTGATTTTCCCAATTGTTTTTAGGGAAAGATTTTTCACCCATAAAACGCCTGGATTCAATGGTGAATAAGTTGTGTTCTTTTGTATATAGATGCTGCCAGTAATAAATAATCAGATCTTTCTGCTTTGATAACAGATGATTTGTCGGTAGTTTATCACTTTTTAAACGATTTATTTTTCCATCTGAGGGAAGAAGATTCCATAAACTATTATCATGGCGAATGAAAAATGGGATTGCATGATCAATGTCAAGAATTCCTTGATGGATTGTCTTGTTACTCCATACACATTGGACTGTTTTCAGTTCTTTGAATGCGTTTTTTGCCGGAGTTACCCATCGATCAAATTGAGGCTGCATCAATAATAATTCTATAGATTTGGTAACAGGGAATGGTTTTGTTGATCTGCTGAAAGTATTGATAAGTTCTGCCCATTTAATGATAAGACTATTTTCAATCCAATGGCCTAATATAACTAATTCCCGCCAAAGCTCACCCTTTATGGTAATGGATTTCTTTGATTTATTATATTGAAAGATATTGCCGCTTGTATAATGAACTGGACCCTTAATAATTGTTGTGGTAATTTTCTTAATAGTTTCAGTATATAAATCATCTGTTTTTTCGGGAAATTTGTCTCGGTCTCTATCTGCAACAAACTGAGCCAATCCGGCAGGTGTTGAGGGGTAGATTTCTGCTAACTGGCAAAGGTATTTTCGAAAAGCAACAGGTCTTTTTGAATTTAGGTTTTCCCCACGATTTTGTGGAACAAATTCTTTATAACCTATCAATGGTAAATAATATTCAATCCACAAATCTGCAATACGATCCAGCGGAATATCAATATTTCCATCTTGTGTCCATTGTGCCAGGTGAGGCTCTTTTTGAGCAATTGCACAGAGGCTGCGAAGTAGTGCGAGTTTATAACTTGCAGTCTTTCGGTCGTTATTAATTATTGTTTCAATACGATCTATGGATTCTGACCGTTTACCTCCATCATAGGTAAATATCAATGTTTCCCATTGAATATCATCTCGACCAAGATTATCATTTTGTATAAACGTATGTTCTTTTCTTAACCCGAGGTTTTCTAATAATAATTCTATCTGCATAGATGAACGTAGAATATAAAGCCTTCCCTTAGAGTCTCGGTGTTCAGTATTTAATCCGTTTCTATTAATGCAATGGGAAATAATTAATGTTCCTTTATCTTGAAGATGATTAATTAAAGTGAAAGCAGCTTGGAATAATTCCAAGTTTGGTATGTGCATAATTACTGCTGATAACAAAATGGCATCAAATTTTCTATCAGTAACAGATTCAAAGTTGGAGGGTAAGGATCCCTGGAAAATTCGATCCACAAGT
>CAZMOX010000181.1:0-4477 GCA_964567895.1 uncultured Spirochaetales bacterium
ACCGGTTGCAGGAATTGCAATGGGATTAGTATCTTCTGAAGAAAAGGCAGTTGTTTTAAGTGATATTCTTGGTGAGGAAGATCACCTTGGTGATATGGACTTTAAGGTAACTGGTACTGAAGATGGTATTACTGCTTTTCAGATGGATATAAAAATAGCAAATGTCAGTCGAAAACTCATGGGAAATGCCCTTGAACAGGCAAGAAAAGGTCGCTTACATATTCTTGGAATTATGAATGAAGTAATTAACAAACCAAGTGATGAAATATCTGAATTTGCTCCGCGAATTGAAACAATGAGCATTGACGAAGATAAAATTGGTGCAGTTATTGGACCTGGCGGTAAAACAATTAAAAGCATAGCAGCTAAAACTTCTGCAGAAGTTAATATTGATAATGATGGCAAGGTTACTGTTTATGGTAAGACCGCAAAATCAGCAATGGAAGCAATTGATTTAATAAAGTCTATTGTTGCAGAACCTGAAGTTGGAAAAATCTACAATGGTACTGTTAAAAAAATAATGGATTTTGGTGCTTTTATTGAGATACTTCCTGGAAAAGAAGGTTTATGCCATATATCAAAAATGTCAAAGAAAAGAGTTAATGATGTTAATGATGTATTAAAAGTAAATCAGGAGATTCCTGTTAAATTACTTGAAGTAGATCGAATGGGCAGACTTAATTTAAGTTATATTGATGCTCTTGTCCAATTAGGACGAGATACCGAATAACCAATTATTATAAGTTGAATACAATAGGCACTGGGGTAAAAACCAGTGCTGTATTATTTTAGTAAACTTAAAAAGGAAAGGTATAAATACCAGCAACTACATGAAAACTGTACAGAATGAATTATCAAAAATAATACATCTATCTTTAGCTTCTGGTGCAAAAATGCCGACATATGCTACCGAGGAATCATCTGGTGCCGATATTTATGCCTGCTTACCTGATTCTGATTTTGTATTGGCAGCTGGTGCATTTGCTATGATACCAACTGGTATTAAAATGGAAATATGTTCCGGATATGAGGTACAAATACGTCCAAGATCAGGACTTGCAGCAAAATATGGTATTACTGTATTAAATTCACCTGGAACAATCGATGCAGATTACAGAGGTGAGGTTAGGGTAATTCTGATAAACCACAGCAATAATCCTTTTACTATTGAGCATGGTACTAGAATTGCTCAAATGGTATTTTCCAAAACTCATAAAGTTGAATTCGATCTTACTGACAAATTAAATAACACCAGTCGCGGTGAAGGAGGTTTCGGCTCGACCGGAACATAAAAAATAATGAAAAAAAAGCAACGATATACTACTCTATATGTATATATATCAAAAGAGTACTTATTTGCTTTTTTTGTCTCATTTTCATTCTTTTTTTCTATCTTCTTTATAAACCAATTGTTAGTAATAGCTAAAAATATTCTTATTTCCAATGTTGAAATAATAGATGTTTTCCGAATCATTCTCTATTCAATCCCTGTAATTTTGTCTTTTACTTTCCCATTTGCTTCATTAACCGGTGCTTCAATGACAATTGGGCAGTTTGCTTCCCAAAATGAACTCCTTGCACTACGAGCAAGCGGAATTTCTTTTAAAAAAATATTTACTCCAGTAATAATTATCAGTTTAGTCTTTACTGGTTTCTCATTTATTTTGAATGATATTTTTCAACCTCTTGGAACCATAAAATATAAAGAGCTGTATAGAGAATTATTATACAGAAATCCTGATTTAGAATTAAAATCTCACTCTGTCACTCGTTTTGGAAATACTTTTTTTATTACGGGTGATATGAAGGAGAGTGAAGTAAGTAATTTAATGATTCTTGAACAATCTCCGACTGGTTTATCTGTTATATCATCTCAGGGAGCAAGTTTTTCTGAATCTGAAAAGAGTGATGAGCTTATTTCCATAAAACTTATTCAAGTAGAAGGATTTTCTCCCAGAAGTAAAGCAATTGGAGATTATGATTTTTTTACATCGAATTCTATGGAATATAATCTTATGCTCAATACTGTAAGCTATAATTTTATGGGTGTTACCCCAAATGATATGACTATACGTGATATACTTGCTGAAATTAAAGAACTAAACAGAGAAGAGAATGAAACTAAGTTAGAAGCCGCTGAAAGATTAAAAATATATAAATATGCAAGTTACTATAACTATTACCAGGATATTATTAATGTTTCACAAACAAATTTTACACAAACAACAAATTCCTGGTTGAATTACAAAGCAGCCGGCTTTTCAGATCTAAGGAGTAAAAAGCTGCAGTATTATAAAATTGAATTCTATAAAAAAACTGCTCTTCCTGCTGCCTGTGCTGCATTGGTTTTTTTTGCATTCCCGTTATCTGCGATACGATTAAAAAACGGAAGATTGGTAGGATTTGGAATCGGAATAATTGCTGCAACATTGTATTGGTTTATGCTTTTTGCAGGGCAGACATTTGGAACGAGAACTTTTTATTCTCCTGCATTTCTCATGTGGCTGCCCAATTTAATATATATAGGATTAGGACTATTATTATTTTACATCAGGGGTAAAAGATGATATCGACACTCTGGAAATATATAACTCGACAAATTCTAGTATCTTTTCTTCCTGCAGTTTTCTGTTTTATGATTATATTAGAATTTGTTGACCTCTTCACAAATATTAATAGATATATTTCTAATAATGTTGCCATTATTGATATAATTAGAATATTTTTACTTTATATACCCAAAACAATTTCATACTCTTTAAGTCCGGCTCTTCTGTTTTCCGGAACTTTTGTTCTTGCTGGCTTGTATTCAAATAATGAATTAATATCGATATTAAATGCTGGAATTTCATATAAGAAATTAATTGTACCAGTCATTGTATTAGGTGTTTTTATGAGCTTATTTAGCTTTGTTTTCAATGAATTTGTTGTAATATCTACTTTTAAAAAGAAAAATGAAATTTCTTCTGAACTATTGGGCTTTTCGAACTCCTTTAACAATTCACAAATTGTGATTAAAACAAAATCTAATAATGTAAATGAAAATTATGTAATATATTATGCGAAATATTATGATGATGAGAAAAAGAAAATAGATGATGCCGTAATTCTCATTACAGATAACAATAATGAATTAATACAAAGAATTGATGCATCATGGGGAATTTTTAAAGAAGATAGTTATTGGGAACTTAATAATGTTCTAATTTACACTTTTTCAGAGGCAGCTGTGAGTTATCAATTTATAGAGACTTACAGTGAAAAGAATCTTAATCTTCATCCCGATTACATGCGAAACACCTCTGCAGTTATTTCAGAATTGGAAATTAGTGAGGCACGTAGATTGCTTGAACGTGTTGAACTTATAAACTTTATAGAGTATCGATCCTATTATACGGACTTTTTGGAACGTTTTTCCTTCTCTTTTACTCCATTGATTGTTATTATGATTTCCAGTGCATTCGCGTGGAGGTTTAAAAAGAATATCTTATTATTTAGTATTTTATTAAGCCTATCTATTTCAATTTTATATTATGTTATAGAAATGATTAGTATTTTACTGGCAAAACAAGGTTTTATTTCACCTGCAATAGGGGCCTGGTCTCCTTTTGTACTCTTTTTTCTATTTGGTGCTCTCTTACTAAATTCAGTCAAAACTTGAGGACTTACATGGAAAATATATTTATACTTACACATAAAGATTCACTATCCAAGGCACGTACAGGGATTATAAAATTACCTCATGGAGACGTTCAAACACCGGCATTTATGCCAGTAGGGACCAATGGAACTGTTAAAGCATTACATCATTCCACAGTTGATAAAATTGGCTACAATCTCATTTTGGGGAATACCTATCATCTTTATCTTAGGCCAGGACTCGAAGTTATTAAGGAATTTGGCAGTTTACATGAATTCAGTAATTGGAATCATAATATTCTTACTGATAGCGGCGGTTTTCAGGTCTTTAGCCTTTCAGCTTTTAGAAAAATAAAAGAGGATGGGGTAACATTCAGATCCCATATTGATGGATCCTACCATAAACTGACACCGGAAAATGTTGTAGATGCACAGATTGTTTTTAATAGTGATATTTCTATGTGTCTTGATGTATGTACACCACCTACAATTTCAGAGAAAGAGGCACGTGAAGCACTGGAACTAACACACAAATGGGCAGAAAGATCAATTTTACACCGTAACAAATTTCCAGAATATTCAGGTAAATTATTTGGAATAATTCAAGGTAATTTTTTTAAAGTACTGCGAAAAGAGAGTGCACTTAAAATTTCTGAACTGGATTTTCCCGGAATAGCAATAGGTGGACTTTCAGTAGGTGAACCATTTTCTGTTTACTCTGACATGCTTGCACATACTGTTCAATATGTTCCCGAAAATCGTCCTCTTTATGTAATGGGTATTGGTACACCAGAATATATTCTTGAAGCAGTAGAAAATGGAATAGATATATTTGATT
>CAZMOX010000182.1:0-4428 GCA_964567895.1 uncultured Spirochaetales bacterium
ACATCACCAAAATCAAGAGTTCCCATCTGACACTGTTCGATGTAGCTTTTCTGGTCTCCAAGTTCACCTGCATAATAAACAGTAACTTTTACACGGCCATCTGTTTTTGCTGCAACTTCTTCAGCAAAGGCTGTTGCAGCTATTCCATTGGGATAGGATGCGGGATGAACTGTTGCGTATCTCAGTTCTACAACTTCAGCTTCTCCATTCTGCTGTCCGCTAGCAAAAAGAGCGGTGGTCATAAGTACCATGACCATAAAAATTATCAATACTCTAGAACTTTTCATATTTGCCTCCTTAGCGTTTGATATTTAGAATAGCGTTTGTTTTTACCTTTGTCAAGCAAAAGTTCATATTTAGAATGATGGACTATATTTGAGACATTGATGTCGTTATCCATGTATCACCTGATCGTATCCGAATTGTGATGAAATCTTGTATGCATATTTTTTAACCATGGCTCCAAACTCATCAAATCGTTCAATAGGCATCCTGTACGAAGGTCCTGTTATCCATATTGAAGCAATAGGCTTCTTCTGGTAATTGAAGATAGGCGCGGCAAGACAGTGAAGACCTATAATTTTTTCTCCGGCATCTACCCCGTATCCTTTCTCTTTGACCTTGGCAAGTTCCTCTTCGAACTGCGCTCTGGTTTTAATTGTATGCTCGTTATATACAACATATTCAATTTCATCGATTATTTTATTTCGTTCAGCCTCGTCGGTATACGCAAGAATTGCTTTGCCGGGAGCAGCTGTATGGAGTTTGAAATGGTGACCAATATCAACGACGAATTTTACCGGTTCATCGCTTAAAACAACATCCAGAACAACCCCTTCATGGCCTGTGAGCTTACCTAATATTACTGTTTCATGTGATTCGTCCCGAAGCTCTATCATGGAGTCAATTGCCTTTCCGGTAAGATTGGCTTCTCTTAGGGCATTATAACCGACGGCCAGGAATTTGGTGCTAAGCTGGTACTGGTTACTTGTCTCGATTAGATAGTTTTGGTTGATTAATGTTTTCAGAATTCTAAATACGCTGTTTTTTGGAAAATTGAGATGTTCAGCAATTTCGGAAATTCCGTAGGACTTTGGCTGCTTGGAAAGAAATTCGATAATTTTCAGAGCTCTCTCAAGATTAGGTACGTTGTATTTGCTTTCAGACATTTGGTTCTCCCTAAATAATTTTAGAACTTCTATTATCACTTATAATTACGAATAACACAATAAACTTTCTAAATATAAAATAGCCATTGACATATAGAAAATGAAACGCTATTCTATATGTCAAACAGGAGGCTATATGAAATACGAACTTAAAAGAATGTACGGCCTTGACAACACTGTTTCGATCATAACCGGCGGCGGCGGCGGGCTTGGTTTTGAAACTGCACGTGCGTTAGGTGGACTTGGCAGCAGTATCGTTCTTGTAGATTTGAATAAGGAGAGCCTTGTAAAAGCTGCTGCCGAACTCGAAAGCAGCGGAATTGAGGCTGTATCGATTGTTTGTGATATTACTGACAAAAATGCCACAGTAAATTGTATTGATGAAACCGTAGAGCGATTCGGGCAAATTGATCATCTGGTAAATTGCGCCGGTGTATCGCATCTCGAACCTGCTGTCAGTTTTGATGAGAAGAAATGGGATTTTGTGATAAATGTGAATCTCAAAGGGACTTTCCTGATGTGCCAGCAGGCAGGCAGAATTATGCTTAACCAGAAATCCGGACGGATAGTTAATTTTTCATCGGTACGAGGGCTTCAGGGACGTGCCTGTGATATGGCCTATTCACCAAGTAAGGGTGCTGTAAATATGCTTACAAAATCGCTGGCTATTGAATGGGCCGAAGAAAAAATCTCGGTAAATGCGATAGCACCAACATTTGTAGCGACGAAGATGAATAAATCAATTTTAGATGATCAAAAAAACAGAGAATGGGTACTTGGTAGAATCCCTAAAAAGAGAATGGCTGAATTAAGTGATATCGCATCAGCGGTTGCATTTCTCTGTTCGCCCTGTGCAGAGTTTATAACTGGTCAAATAATTTATGTTGACGGCGGCTGGACTGCCGCTTAGCAGAATAGAAGGAGTAATTATGGTTGGACTAAAAACAGCAATGGTTACCGGTGCAGCCGGTACGATAGGAAAGGCAGTTACTAAAATGCTGCTGGCCGAGGGATTCAGAGTTATCATGGCTGATATAAACCAGAACAGTCTTGATGAATTAGCATCTACCTTAGCCGGAGAAGTCTTTCCTGCTGTATTTGACGTTAGTGATGCGATTGAAGTAGGTGAAGCTGTAAATAGTATAACAAAAAAGTGGGGAGCGGTTGATATTCTAGTTAATAATGCCGGCATATTATCAAATAATAAGTCGCAGACTACAGATGCTTCAGAATGGGAGCGCATTATAAATATCAATCTTAACGGAATGTTCTACACCGCCAAAGCTGTTATCCCGGGAATGAAAGAAAAAGGCTGGGGCAGGATAATAAACACATCATCGCTTGCTGCAAAAAGTGGTGGAATAACAGCAGGAACGGCATATTCGACCTCAAAGGGCGGTGTCTCTTCACTGACATTCTCATTGGCGGCCGAACTCGCGGAATTCGGAATTACTGTAAACGGAATTTCTCCGGCATATATAAAAACCCCGATGGTTACAGAGCAACTAACTGAAGAGGAGCGTCAGCAGGTTCTTGCAAAAATTCCTGTACACAGATTCTGCGAGCCCGAAGAATTCGCACATGTCGTGAAATTCCTGATAGATGAACTATCCGGTTTTATCACTGGTGAAATAATAGATCTTAACGGCGGACTTTTGTTCGACTAAATGAAGGAGTACATATGAAAACAATAGAACTAGGAAATAGTGGGGTGAGAGTTTCCCCGATTATAATGGGCTGCTGGGGAATCGCCGGAGGATATACCTGGGGTGATCAGGATGAGAAGGAATCAATTGATACAATACGGGCAGCTATAGACTGTGGTGTTACCACCTTCGATACCGCTGAATTTTATTCGGAAGGATATTCGGAAGAAGTTCTCGGAAAGGGGCTTGGGGCTGACCGGAAGAATGCGGTTATCGCTACAAAGATATGGACCACTAATATGGCTGGAGACAGGGTTGCCGCTGCTGTTAATGGTTCACTAAAAAGATTAAATACAGATTATATCGATCTCCTGCAGATTCACTGGCTTGATCCTGAATTAAAGGTCGAAGAAACCCTGAAAGCAATGGAAAAAATGAAGGAGTCCGGGAAAGTTCGGGCAATAGGTGTATGTAATCATGGCTGCAGCCAGCTTGCAGAGGCGCTTGAAACCTCTGAAATAGTAACAAATCAGCTTTCATACAGTCTTTTCTTTAGGGCGATTGAGTTTGAAATAGCCGATTACTGTAAGCAGAATAATGTAGGCATCCTCGCATACAGCCCTCTAGCACAGGGTCTACTTACGGGGAAATTCAGAAAACCTGAAGACGTAAATGATGAGAGAGCAAGGTTGAGGTTTTATTCAAAAGACAGACCTGGTACTGTACATCAGGAGCCGGGCTGTGAAAAAGAAATATTCTCTGCTATAGAAAAGATTGAAAATGTATGTAGAGAGAATTCGCTTTCAATGGGAAATGCCGCTATATCCTGGCTGCTTCAGAAATCTGAGGTAAGCGCGGTGATAGTCGGAGCGAGAAATCCGAAGCAGATGATTCGCAACGCCGAGGCAATGGAGCTGCGGCTGTCAGATGAATTAGTTGTAAAGCTGGACGAGTTGACTCGGCCTGTAAAAAGCAAGCTCGGACCAAACGCTGATCCTTGGAGAACAGAATCAAGAATTGTATGAACATCCATTACCTCTAATAAGCCTAGGGTTATTAGAGATTCCCAATATAAAATAAAGAGAGCAAAAGGTATCCTGAAGATGATTTGGGATACCTTTTTTTGAGAATTTGTAAAAAAAAGGTCTCACAGCAGCCAGATACGGGTATAATGGGGTTTAAATTCAATCTTTAATTACTTTCCTTTGGAATCGATACTTGGTACTGAAGATGTAAGCATCATACTGACGGTTACCTTGATTGCCACGATATGTATTTATTACCCACAATAACTTACCACCCCACTTCTCAGCAAATGTGTGTTCCTGTGGGATATGCCTATGAAAACAACAAACGGTTGAGGACCGAGTAACTTCTCTCCATAAAACAAATAACTCAAACGACATTATGTAGACTTTCTCATAACTTGCAGTTTTTCTAGGAAAAAAAGAGGTTATTTCTGCTTAAAAGGGATGTTTTATTCTTTCTTTTATGATATAATCTACGGTATATAAGTAATCCAACTACTTAAAAACGTAGATATATTCATAACAGGAGTGGCGTATGCGACCAAGAAAAACAGACCGGAATGAGCAAACTATCACTGCTTTCAA
>CAZMOX010000183.1:0-4413 GCA_964567895.1 uncultured Spirochaetales bacterium
AAGAAATCCTGTATTATTACGAAAATCTATTACTGAACGTATGACAATTCCTGAGGGCTGTACATGGGTTAATTATGTCCGATGTCACGATGATATTGGGTGGACTTTTGATGATCATGATGCTGCTGAAGTAGGAATTAATGCTTTTAATCACAGAAAATTTCTCAATCAGTTTTATACTAACCAATTTCCCGGAAGTTTTGCCCATGGAGTTCCTTTTCAAAAGAATCTGGAGACAGGGGATTCCAGAATTTCGGGGACTTGTGCTTCACTGGCCGGCTTAGAGGAGGCGCTTGAGGAGAAAGATCCATTATTAGTGCGCAATTCGATTAACCGAATCCGGCTTTTATATGGTATAGCCGCTAGTATTGGCGGTATGCCACTTCTCTATTTGGGTGATGAGTTGGGAATGTTGAACGATTACACAGAGCATAAGAATTTAGATTCTCGATGGATTCACAGGCCTGTCTTTGACTGGGTTGCTGCTGAGAATCTTTCTGATGGAGAAACCCCTACATCAATTCTCTATAAGGAAATTCAACAGCTTTTCTTAATCAGAAAAACAGAGCCTGCATTTAGTATGGGATCCAGTAGAATCGTTGATCAGGAACATAGACATATTCTGGGATATGCCAGAACTGGATTGGATGGTGATATCTTGGTTCTAGCAAATTTTTCTGACTCACAACAAATTATGGTAGGAGAAAATTTATACTTTGGTAAAACCTCTCCGAAATTGATAGATATTCTTACCGGGGAATTATATCAGCATGATATTTGTCTGCAGCCCTGGGATTTGCTCTGGTTAAAAGAGGTGAGAGTATGAATGATAGCTGGAAAATTTCTCAAGATTCATATGATCTGAAAGATAATCCCCAACAGGAGAGTCTCTTCTCATTGGGCAATGGATTTTTTGGTTTACGGGGATTTTTCACTGAGAGAAGTCCAGCTTACCATCCCGGTGTATTTGTGAATGGATTCTATGAGTATGTTCCGATTGTGTATGGGGAATGGGCTTTTGGATATGCAAAATTCAATCAGAAAATGTTGGATGTCCCGGATTGCAGGTTTGTAGAAATATATTCCGGTGAATACAAATTTTCTATGCAGTCAGGTGTAATACTCTCATTTATCCGTGAGCTTGATCTTAAAAATGGGACATTAACCAGAAAAATTGAATGGGAGAGTCCCAATGGAGATCATCTATTAATCATTTGGGAGCATTTGATCTCTTATCAGTATAAAAACATAGGTGCTATGCGGGTTAGAATCGAACATCAGGGAATAAATCCTGTTTCAGTACATTCAGGTACAGCACTGCCTGATAGCCGTCAGGAAAAAACGAGTGATCCGAGAGTTGGCAGTTCTCATGCGGTTTCACCCCTGGTTCAAATTTCCCGAATAGAGGAAAAGAGAGAGAAGTTTTTTTCTGTCCAAACACTGTTCCGAACAAAGAACAGCAAGCTCTCTTTATTGTGTGGTAATGCCCTTGTAGTTATATCCGGTCAGGAGTGTGTTGGTGTTCAGAAGACTCAGAGTGAAACTCCATTCTATTGCATAAGTTCTCCGGCACCTGTTAATAAGAGTTCATCCATAATAGAGATAGAAAAACTCTATTTCTATTGCACAGCCTCAAATAAAGATGAGGATCGACTCTATTTAGAATACCGGTCAAGTCTTGATACTGGAATAAATCTTGGATATAACGGTCTTGCTGAACTACAAAGAATAAAACTCAATACTTTTTGGAAATCAAGCGACGTGATTATTACGGGTGATCCGGAATTTCAAAAAACACTTCGTTTTAATATACTACAGTTATATCAATCAACCGGGAAGGATGGTGCTACCAGCCTCTCATCAAAAGGCCTTACAGGCAGCGGGTATGAAGGTCATTTCTTTTGGGATACTGAAATCTATGCGATGCCTTTTTTTACCAGTACCAGTCCGGAAATAGCACGCAGCTTGCTGAAATATCGAATTTCCATACTGGACTATGCCAGAGATAGAGCTGTTGAACTTGCTGAGAAAGGGGCGCTATATCCATGGAGGACAATAAATGGAGTTGAATCTTCAGCATATTTCCCTGCAGGAACTGCACAGTACCACATCAATGCTGATATTATATTTAGTTTAATGCAATATGTTGAAATAACCGGTGATGAAACGCTGTTGATTGACGGCGGTGCAGAGATGCTTTTTGAAACCGCAAGGTTATGGATATCTTTAGGTTTTTATAATTCTCATAAATCGGAGAAATTTTGTATTAACGAAGTAACGGGTCCTGATGAGTACTCAGCCCTTGTTAATAATAATTTTTACACTAATTCTATGGCTGCAAATCACCTGAAAAAAGCAGCCTTCTGGTATTATAAACTTGAAGAGAAACACCCGGAATTTATTAAAAAGCTAAGTCTTAAGATTTCTCTTATCGAGAGTGAAGTTGCAGAATGGCACCGTGCATCTGAGTTAATGTATCTGCCTTATGATACAAAACTCGGCATACATCCGCAGGATGATGCATTTCTTGAGAGGGAACGATGGAATCTTTCAGATACTCCTCCTTCAAAATTTCCACTGCTTCTTCATTACCATCCACTGGTGATTTATCGGCATCAGGTTATTAAGCAGGCAGATACTATCCTTTCAATGCTGCTGCTTCACGATCAGTTCTCCTTTTCGCAGAAGAGACGTGACTTTGATTATTATGAACCGTTAACAACTGGAGATAGTTCTCTGTCAGCCTGTATTCAGGGAATCATGGCGCTGGAACTTGGCTATAATAATATAGGGAAAAAGTATGCACAATCGACTGCTTTTGTTGATATTGATGATTTGCAGGGGAATACCAGTGAGGGCCTCCATACTGCCTCTATGGCAGGTTCCTGGATGCTGGTTGTATATGGCTTTGCAGGATTACGGTATAAAGAAGGAATCCCATGGGTATATCCACACCACATTCCGGAAAATTGGGAAGAATTGAAATTTTCTCTTAAGATAAGTTCCGGATTACTGTCTATCCGGATAAATTCAGAATGGACTGAATATGTTTGTAAAGAACCGGGTTTGTCGGGAAGTCAGAAAAGTATTGAGGTAGTACATCGCAACAAAAAACTTATGATTGGTAATGAACCGATAAAAGTGAAAACAGGTCCGGAATTCAAAGGAGCAGTTTTTGATTTGGATGGGGTTATTACCTCTACAGATGATTATCACTATCAGGCATGGAAATATCTATCTGATGAGATGGGCTGGGTTTTTAACAGAGAGATAAATCATCGGCTTCGAGGAATCTCACGATCTGAATCCTTGCTTATTATTGCAGGTGAAAATAACCAATTACTCACTGAAGAAGAAATTCAGGTTATGACTGAGAAAAAAAATAGACGATATCTGAAATTACTCGATGGACTCACGGCTAGTGATATTATGCCTGGTACTATTGAACTTCTATCTCATTTGCGGAAAAGGGGAATAAAAAGTGCTTTGGCCTCTGCAAGCAGGAATGCCGGATATATTATTGATAAGCTGGGATTAACCACCTGTTTTGACTATCTTGTATCAGCTTCAGCCGTTGAATTTGGAAAACCTGATCCGGAAATATTTATCAAAGCTTCTGAAGGTATAGATGTATTACCTGATGAATGTGTTGGATTTGAGGATGCCCAGCCAGGAATTGAGGGGATTATAGCAGCGGGAATGAAATCAGTGGGTGTAGGGGAATCTGTAAGAAGCAGTAAATGTGATCTCCATGTCTCCAATCTTTCAGAAATTACCGTTTCTGACATAGAGAATTTGTTTTCCCGCAAGGTTCATTTGGAAGATAATATACACAAAAAACAAAAATCAAAGTATAATTGAGGATATGAGAGCTTTAAAAAATATACTGGTTACCGGCGGTGCCGGTTTTATCGGTTCAAATTTCGTACATCACCTTTTATATCAGAGCAGTTTTATCGGCAGGGTGATTGTCTATGATCTCTTGACCCCTGTACAGAAAGAGTTTGGCGGAGAAAGATACTTTTTTCAGAAGGGTGATATTAACAATTCTGATGCTCTTTCCCGGATTTTTGAATTGTATGAAATTGATACAGTAATACATTTTGCTGCAGAAACCCATGTTGATACTTCTATACTCGATCCTGGTAGTTTTATACGGGCTAATGTGAACGGCACTTTCACACTACTTGAAGCGGCACGTGCATATTGGAAAGATAGAGATGATGTTCTTTTTCATCAGGTAAGTACTGATGAAGTGTTTGGCTCTCTTGGGGTTTCCGGCAAATTTTCTGAAGTCTCCTCCTATCATCCGCGCAATCCCTATGCTGCATCAAAAGCAGCCGCGGATCATCTGGTGAAATCTTATTACCATACCTATGGTCTGCCTGTAACGATATCTTATAGTTCAAATAA